>JAUUZS010000554.1 GCA_030589835.1 Cyclobacteriaceae bacterium | reverse complement strand
TAGGCAAATTGAGAAAGGCAAAAAGGCGCAAAAAGATGAATATTTCAATTCGATGACTTTATGGACAGGCTCTATATAGGTTTTAAGAAATTGCTATTCTCAATAACCGAAGGTCAAATCGCTGATACACATAATGTGGAAACCTTCAAGCGCTAAAAGTCTTCCAACAGATTCATGGGGCATTAAATGCGATTGAAATCAATAATATCATTCGCCTCACACACGATGACATCGATATTTATTATGATAAAACCGGAGCAAAGCAAGATTCTGATTTTGTCGTGGGTAGAAACGAGATAGAAATTGATGATTCTATGTCAACGGGCTTTGGTCAGAGATGAGCTTTGATAATAACCAACACCTAAGCGACATGGATTTTGTTGCAGATGATGGGTCTTTTATTTCCGGCATCTGAGAAGATGGTGGGTAACGAATCCTCTACCAGCTGGATAGTCGATATAATTGACGGTGAAGGCTTTGATTTGGATTTTGGGGATTGGTATAGAAGAGTTGGAAGTCAGAAGACGGAAGATACTAAATCCATTGGGAACTGAAGCCTTTCCTGTGAAGTCAACTGATGCTGATTTATCATGAATTAAGCACATTTGAACTAAAGGCTTTTCTAGATTTCATTATTCAATAGTTTTATTGTGCTGATTTAACTGAGCATTAATAGTATTTTTATTCCTGTAAGAAACGACATTGCACTGCACCAGTGCGGATCGCTGGGCTAATTCCATCTATTGGGGCATGTACTGAGCCGATTGAGCGTATCATATTCGCCTGAACACTTTTTAATATAGGCACAAAAAAAACCTATCCATAAAGACAGGTTTTACCAATTCGAATAAGTGTAATAGCGTTTTATTAAACTACTTTTACATCTACTGCGTTCAATCCCTTTGGCCCTTCAGCCACATCATAGCTTACTTTGTCTCCTTCATTAATTTGATCGACCAAATCGTTCTTGTGTACAAACACATCTTTGCTGCCATCATCTGGTACGATAAAACCAAACCCTTTTGCATTGTTGAAGAATTTTACTGTTCCTGTTTTCATTGTATCAAGTTATAAATTAATATTTGCCATAAATATAGTATTGTTTTTTGAAAATTACTACGCTTACACCAAGTCCCACTTTTTCCTTGGCCTCCTGGATAGCATCGCATTGGCTTCGGGATCATTTACAAACAGCTCTTTTTCTTCATTCCACTGTAGTTTGCGGCCTAATTTCCAGGAAATCAAACCCAGATGCATAGGCAAAGTCATTTTTCTCGCATAGGGCAAATTTGATTCTGGCTGATTCCTGGTTTTTACGGCATCAACAAAATTTTGCTGATGACCGGGAGATCGTTCAATTGATTTAGGAATTGCCGGAATATCTTCCATGGTCACCCCATTTATGGTTATTGACCGTGTATTATAATCACAAATCAAGGTGCCCTTATCACCCTCAAAATATGCACCTATACTGCGATCTTTGGCACCCGGAACTTTTGGTGATTTGGTCGTCCAGTGAATTTTGAGGTCATCGAATTCATAATCCGCATCAAGCCATTTAGGAGCATCCCCAATGCCTTTTGGTGTCTTCCCATTTGCGTCAATAGATTTCAATCCGCTTGGATTTATTGCCCACCAAACCACATCGGCTATATGACACCAAAAATCCGCAAATACACCCCCAGAATAATCCAGAAAATAGCGATAAGTAAAATGACAACGATTGGGTTCATAATCCCTCATAGGCGCCGGCCCTTGCCACATATCCCAATTCAGCGTTTTTGGGATAGATAAATCTTTTGAAGCTTTTATAGTTGGTGAAGAACCATTTTTCCAAAGTCTTACAGTATGTACTTTTCCGATGGCACCAGACTGAATGATTTCCGTTACGCGATGGTAATTGTCTCCGGCATGAATTTGGGTGCCCAGTTGAAATACCCGTTTGTATTTCGTGAGATTTTCTAACATCACTTGTCCCTCTTTTGCATCATAAGAAAGCGGTTTTTCTCCGTACACATCTTTTTCCGCCTGAAAAGCCATGGTGGCAATTTGTCCGTGCCAATGATCCGGTGTGGCACAGGTTATCGCATCGATATCCTTTCGATCGAGTATGTGCCTGAAATCTCCATACCCTTTTACTTTTCCCTCGGGAGCTAAGGCATCAAGATTTTTTAGGCTGCTGTTCAAATGATCCTCATCCAGATCGCATAGCGCAACAATTTCAACTTCCGGTAGCTTGGCAAACCAATTGATATGATTATTTCCCATGCCACCTACGCCTATATGTGCAACCCTCAGCCGGTCACTCGCCGCAACACGGTTGCCAAGTGAAGGTAAAATCGTAAATCCCAAGGAAGTCAGTGCACTTTTCTTTATAAATGATCTTCTGCTATTGTTCATTTTTGTTTTGTTGAATTTAGCTACAAATTAGGCATTTATTTGATTTTATACAGAGAAAAGGAGCTCAATTGAAACATCAGGAGGAATGAGCTAAAATTATTACATGGGGTAAATACGTATTCTAATTATTTACCACCGAGAGCCCAATGGTTTTTACAGAACGCTACAACGTAAAATATATGAATGACCATGAAATTTGCGGAAAATAATTTGGCGGTGCAATGAATGCCCTGCCTTGCCGGCAGGTATCTTAGCTCAGTGTTTGCTTTGTGCATTCAAATTCAACTCCCTCAGTAATTAAAATTCCGCTCCACCTAACTCCTTCAATTAAGGCAGAAAAGGAAGGAGTTTGAGTCGGTTACCAAGGCCAACCGCTAGCCACAAGGTATTGGTATTGCGACTTATAATTTTGCCTCAATAAATAATTTAGCTATTTTGCCTGTTCGATCAATTGAATTCCTTCTTTTCATACTAGAACTACCTAC
>JAUUZS010000028.1 GCA_030589835.1 Cyclobacteriaceae bacterium | reverse complement strand
CCTTTCTCAATTTGCCTAATACCCAGGCATTTGCTGCATTGAGAAAGCCAAAAATTCATCAAAAATCTCAACATTTCAAAAATCAAGCACTTTATGGACAGACTCTATATCGGGAGATACCTTTTCGATGGTGCTTGCTTATGACGGATCAAAGGAGAGTGGGCCTTTATAATACATTATTTACAATTAATTGAATAGAAAAATTATCTGGTTTTTATACTAAAAAACTACCTCTGAGGGTGTATAGATACAACTATTTGATACGTGGTGAAATTATTTGTTAAAAAATTATGTAAGGCGATAAGGGTAAGTCCAGGGATAGTTGTCGAACCATTGAATTTCAAATAAAAATAATTTCAAAATGAGACACCACTTCAAATTACTAAGTTTAATAATTCTTGCGGTTTTTGCCGCAATGAACTCAGCACATGCTACCAACGGCGAAGACGAAATAAAGGATCATCGATTTGCCCAATTCACGCTTATTGCCCCAATAGGATCAAATGGAACATATTCATCCATAACCTCCAATAACATCTCCTTTAATATGTTTTATGGCGTTTCCGGGGGTGTTTCCGGCTTTGAATTAGGTGGATTGCACAATACTACAAAAGGCGATGTGAGTGGATTTCAAATGGCCGGACTAGGCAACCTGACTACAGGAATCAGTAAAGGGGTTCAATTTGGAGGGCTCTACAATATTGATCTTAAGCTCACTACAGGGGTACAATTTGCTGGAATAACAAATGTGATAAAAGGGCCTTCGAAGGGTGCTCATTTCGCCGGCATTACCAATTATGTGAGCAATGAATCTTGGGCTTTTCAGGCAGGTGGAATTGCGAATGTTACGCCGGAAGGAAACCATGGAGTGCAGCTGGCAGGAATAAGCAATGTAAATGGCTCAGAAGGCGAGGGTACTCAGCTTGCAGGGCTCATTAATGTAAATTATGGAAAATCCTCGAAGATCCAGGCAGCCGGGCTAATTAATGTTTCAACTCATGAAGTAGAAGGGGCTCAAATTTCCGGCCTGGTCAATTATACCAAAAAACTCAAGGGGCTTCAGCTGGGGCTGATTAACGTATCAGATACTGTCGAAAAAGGAATTCCAATTGGTTTGATCAGCGTAGTTAAGAACGGATACTATGCGTTTGAACTGGAAGCTAATGATGCATTCTGGGTCAATGCCACCTACAAAATGGGCATGCCAAAGCTATACAATATTTTTACGGTGGGTTACAGGAAGCAGGAAGGAAAGGAAATGTGGGGAGTAGGATTCGGATTTGGATCAGTATTGCCAATACGTGAGAAATGGGAGTTAAACTTTGATTTGACCGCCACACACATCAACGAAAATGAATGGTGGACTGAAGACCTCAATCTTCTCAACAGGTTCAAAATCAATGTATCGTATGATCTGGGGAAACTGAAAATATATGGAGGCCCTTCGCTAAATGTGCATGTTTCTCAACTGAAAGATGAAGAAGGACTGCCTGGTGGAAACCTTATCAATCCCAAAATGTCTTTTTATCATGAAACGCATGGAGAGACAAGAACAGTAGTATATCCAGGGTTCAATTTAGGAATACGATTTTAATCCTTTTTCAACAACAAACAAAATCACAACGTTATGAATCATTCAATTAAACTTAAAGTTCTTTTTGCTGTAGCTGTTTCATTTTTAGTCGTGTCGCTATTATCTGCAATATCTTCACATGCAGCAGATCTTCATCAGACTATAAGGGGCGAAATAACCGATCAGGATTCTAAAAATCCTGTCATTGGTGCAAACATCATTGTACTTAATTCAGATCCAATTTTAGGATCAAGTACGGATGCAAATGGAGAATTTAGAATTGAAAAGGTGGCGGTTGGGCGTGTGAGCTTAAAAATCACTTGCATCGGTTACGAGGAAAAATTAATACCGAATTTGCTCATTGGTTCTGCAAAGGAATTTCTCCTGAATATAGATTTGGTAGAGTCTATGGTGAAAATGGACGAGCTTGTGATCATAGCCAATCAGCAAGATAAAAGTGGAGTAATCAATGAAATGGCAGTAGTGAGTGCCAGGCAGTTTTCCGTAGAGGAAACTCAGCGCTATGCAGGGGCCTTCAATGATCCCGCACGGATGGTATCCGCTTTTGCCGGCAACAATACTTCTGCTGAAGGGGATAATATTATTATTGTAAGGGGAAATTCACCTAAGGGAATTCAATGGAGGTTAGAAGGCATTGAGATTCCCAATCCCAATCATTTTGCAGATGAAGGAAGTACCGGTGGCCCGATTAATGCTCTGAATAGCGCCATGCTGTCCAATAGCGACTTTTTTAGTGGTGCATTCCCGGCAGAATATGGAAATGCGTTTTCCGGAGTATTTGACATGCGGCTTCGAAATGGGAACAACGAAAAAAGAGAATATGCAGTTTCTGTTGGGATTTTGGGCACGGATGTCACACTCGAAGGGCCATTTAGCTTAGGAGGAGGCGCTTCGTACCTGGTGAACTACCGCTATTCCACACTATCTATATTGGATCAAATGAATATTGTTGATTTTGGTGGCGTGCCCAAATATCAGGATCTATCCTTTAAATTTCAATTTCCAACCAGAAATGCAGGTACATTCTCATTGTTTGGCCTGGGAGGAAAGAGCAAAATTTATGAAGATGTAAAGGATGAGGAAAACGAAGATATTATCCTGGAAAAAGGAAGCTGGAAGGCGGATATGGGCGTGATAGGTCTTGGACACCGGTATTTATTTAGCAATAAAACCTATATTGAAACCAACCTTTCCTTGTCGGAAAGTGGTAGCGGTGGGGTAGGCGAGGAGCTGGATGAAAATCAAGAGTTCCGTCCTTATTATGATGGCTTTTTCAGGAATTACACTGCTAAGGCTACCATGACTCTTCACCATAAATTCAATGCAAAAAATAAGCTTCAAACCGGTTTGATATATGACCGAAAATTCTACGACTATTTCGCCGATGTCTATTATGAAGACCAGGGAGAGTTGGTTAGGGAACAGGATTCGAAGGGAAATACGGGATTATATCACGGTTTTGCAAGTTGGAAATACCGGCTGACAGAGGACTTTACGGCTATATCAGGCGTTCATTTCATAGGAACTGAAATGAATGACAACATCGCTATAGAACCCAGGATAGGTCTTCAGTGGGCATTTTCACCCACACAAACCTTATCGGCAGCATATGGAATGCATAGTAAAATGGAATCATTGGTGAATTACTATTCTTTTCAAAGTGCAAATGATGGCAATGCCAGCTTGCTAAATGAAAACCTGGATTTTTCCAAAGCACATCATTACGTGCTTGGGTATAACAATATGCTAAGCAGAAACCTGTTGCTAAAGGCTGAGCTGTATTATCAGGATTTATATAATATTCCTGTTGAGGATGATCCGCACAGTTCGTTTTCCCTGATCAATTCGATCGAAGGATATACGATGCGAAAACTTGTGAATTCTGGCACCGGGCATAATTACGGACTGGAACTCACCCTCGAACGATATTTTGCCAACAATTATTATTACATGTTGTCTTCATCGTTGTTTCAATCGAAATATACCGCAATGGATAATGTTGAGCGAGACACTCGATTTAATGTCAATTACTTGGGCAATGTTTTGATTGGAAAAGAATTTATACTTTCAAGTCGGGGAGATAAGAATAAGGTATTGAGTGTCAATGCAAAAATTTCCCTGGCAGGAGGCAGAAGGCGCACACCAATTGATTTGGAGGCCTCGCGGGAGGAAGGACATACCGTATACCGTGAAGAGTTGGCGTATTCAGAAAAAGGAGAGGATATTTTTACAGGAAACCTGGCGATAGCATATCGGATTAACAACAAAAGGACCAGCCAGGAATTGAAGCTCGACATTCAGAATTTTACCAATAACGCTGCTCAACTTGACAATTGGTACAACGCTACGACAGATGAAATTGTGTATTCTACGCAATTGCCTTTATTGCCGGTGCTGATGTATACCCTTCATTTTTAATTCAGATTGAAAGAACATGATGAGGAGATGGCTCAGGTTTTCAATAGCCGGTGCCATCTCCTTCGCTATTTATAAAACAAATTCATTTCCATTTGATTCTTAATGACGGAGTGATTAAATTCAATTCTAATTCAAAGCAAGCACAATAAACAATTGAAACAGGCCGTGCCTGTGTTAATCATAAATGCCTACTAACCAGTAAACCAATTTAAATAGCTATATTTTACATATGGCATTGGCTCTTCTAATTTTATATAAATGAGTAAAATTGCAATTATTTTCATCTCTGCGTTTATTTTTCCTGATTGTATAAGTTAAGTTGTGACCCACAGGAAGATATGTCAGATATTGATTTTAATGCTACATTGGTGGAAACGCTTCCATTATCGATCGTTAATTTTTGTAGGCAGGATAATATTTTTTGAGGGATGCAAAATACGTTAATCAATTTAACAGAAGACGAAATTGCGGAATTACACTTAATTCCCGTCTGGATTTCCATCCTTATCGCCGGTGCGGATAACAAAATTGATAAGACGGAGTTTAATAAGTCCATCCAGATTGCCAATCAAAAGCAACAAACCGAAAATCATTTGATTATAGATTACTACAAGGACGTAGCCGATAAGTTTGCAGTAAATCTAAAAGGTTACATCTCCCTAATGCCAAAAGATAAAGTGGCGAGAGTGGATTTTTTATTAAAAAAATTAAGGCGTGTAAACTACTTTTTTCCGAAGCTTCCCAAGGACTTTTCTTATCAGCTTTATTTGAGCTTCCGTGATTTTGCCTATAAAGTAGCACACGCCTCAGGAGGATTTTTTGGTTTACTTTCAGTATCTTTCGCAGAATCGAAATTTATTGATTTGAAAATGATGGATGATCCTTCCAAATCAGATATATAGTCCGGGTTAAAGATTGGTATCTACGAAATTATATTCAATGGTATTTTTATTCAGGTTTGTTTTTTTGATGTGGGCAGTGTTTTCAGTAGAATTTTTTCTGGGAATTGATTTAAGCAGATATGGCATCTTGCCACGAACAACTCACGGATTGATAGGCATTTTTGCTGCACCGCTCATTCACGGGAGTAGTGTACACATCTTTTCCAATACCTTTCCATTGTTGTTTTTAGGATGGACACTTTTCTTTTTTCATGAAAAAATCGCAAAAAGAGTTTTTGTCGTAAGTTATTTTCTCACCAATATACTTGTATGGGTCTTTGCCAGGCCATCTTTACATATTGGAGCCAGCGGATTGGTATATGGGATTGCCTTTTTTCTCATTTTTTATGGATTTTTTAAGAAGGATTTTAAGTCATTGGCGATTTCTTTGATCATCATCTTTTTTTATGGAGGCTTGGTGTATGGATTGCTCCCCAATCAACAGGGTATTTCGTGGGAGTCTCATCTCATAGGAGGCATTGTCGGAGGTTATACCGCCTTGCATTTTGCACAAAGTAAATTCAAACAGATTTTTTAGTTATAGCACCCTTCTTTTTTTCATTAAAAGAGCCCTTGTTCACTACAATTTATGTGTCGAAAGGTTAAATTTGCAGTTCTATATTTTTGTCAGTAAACCATTTTGATGTACAAATGTCCATTTCCTATTGTAACAGCATAACGCAATATTCAAGAAGAGAAAGCCTGGAAGTGAATATTGGCCACCTGCCATTGGGCGCAAAACATCCGATTCGTGTCCAATCTATGACCACCGTTGATACTATGGATACCGCTGGCACAGTAGCGCAATCTATACGAATGATTGAGGCTGGCTGCGAATACGTAAGAATTACAGCACCAAGTATTAAAGAGGCAGAAAATCTTGGTAATATCAAAAATGAATTGAAGCGCTGTGGTTTTAATGTGCCCCTGATCGCAGACATTCATTTCACCCCAAATGCGGCAGAAATTGCTGCAAAGATCGTTGAGAAGGTTCGGATTAACCCGGGAAACTATGTAGACAAAAAGAAATTTCAACAAATTGAATATACTGATTCTCAATATGATGAAGAAATAGAGCGCATAAGGAGACGATTTTCTCCATTGGTCAGGATATGTAAAGCGCATGGTACCGCCATGCGAATAGGCACTAACCACGGATCGCTTTCCGACAGGATCATGAGCCGGTATGGGGATACCCCGCTGGGGATGGTCGAGTCAGCCATGGAGTTTTTGCGTATTTGTGAGGATGAAAATTATTTCAACATTATACTGTCCATGAAATCGAGCAATACCCGGGTCATGGTGCAAGCCTACCGCTTATTGGTGCAAAAATTGAATGAAGAAGGGCTAAAGCCTTATCCGCTCCACCTGGGAGTAACTGAAGCCGGTGAAGCTGAAGATGGCAGAATAAAGTCGGCAGTCGGGATTGGCACACTGCTGGAAGATGGATTAGGAGATACAATCCGGGTTTCGCTTACTGAAGAGCCGGAATTTGAAATTCCTGTAGCATTTAATTTAGTAAACAGGTACGGAAAAAGAAGTGGTCATAAGCCAATCCAAAGGATTGGTGTCAATCCGATAGATTCCTTTAGCTACACGAAAAGAAAAACGGCACAAACAGATACTATTGGTGGAAATAATGTTCCCAGAGTGATTATCGATGGATCGAATTTGTCCATAGAAAAATATGAGGATTTATCACCTCTTGGGCACATCTATAATAAAAAGATCGATAAGTTTAGCATGACCGATCAGGGAGCAGATTTTATTTACAGTGCAAAAAAACCGATTCCTTTTTTGCTTCCCAACGGATTGAGGGAGATTCTGGATTATTCGACTTGGAAATCCCTGGCTGAGGTTACTTCACAATATCCTCTGATGCCATATACCGAATTGGATATGATTACCAAATGGCACGACGAGCTTAATTTTGTGGCGATGAATGCCGACACGACAGACCCAGTGAAATTAGCTGATTTCAAAGGTAAAAACATAGTAATTTTTCTGAAGACGAATAATTCCCACGGTCTGGCAGAGCAGAGAAGGTTTATAATTGAATTAGAGAATTTGAACTTGGATTTTCCGCTAGTCATTTGTAGAGATTACGAGGACATTTCTAAAGATCAATTTCTTTTGCAATCCTCAACCGATGTAGGAGGATTATTAATTGATGGTTTAGGGGATGGAGTGATGCTCACCTGGAATTCTGTCATCGAAAAAGCAAAGAAAGATGTAGCGTACATAAACAAGACTTCTTTTGGTATCCTTCAGGCTGCAAGAACCCGCATTACAAAAACGGAATATATCTCTTGTCCGTCGTGTGGGCGCACCTTGTTTGACCTACAAAAAACTACTGCCTTGATTAGAGCAAAAACAGACCATTTGAAAGGGGTAAAAATTGGTATTATGGGCTGTATTGTAAATGGGCCTGGGGAAATGGCAGATGCAGATTTCGGCTATGTAGGATCAGGCAAAGGGAAAATTACCTTATATCGTGGCATGAACGTGGTAAAGAGGGGAGTGCCATCAGAGCATGCTGTCGATGAGCTTATTGGCATAATCAAAGATGATGGATTATGGATCGAACAGGAAAATGCAGAGTGAAGTAATGGCAGGACATAAAGAATCGGTCATAGGGATAAACAATAATTCCTTGAACAAGTTTGTAATTCAGATGGGTTTTCTCATCGACACGAAATCATTATTTTAATGGATATCGAATCATTTAGAGATTTTTGTTTGTCGAAAGGGGGCGTAACAGAGGAATTCCCTTTTGATGAAGAAACATTGGTATTTAAGGTTATGGGCAAAATGTTTGCATTGACTAATATAGATCAGTTTAAAAGTATAAATCTGAAATGTGATCCGGAAAGGGCAATTGAATTACGGGAAAAATATCCTGCAATTCTCCCTGGTTATCATATGAGTAAAAAACACTGGAATACCGTTGCTTTAGACGGATCGATATCCGAGGATATGATGCGAAATCTTATAAACCATTCATATGATTTGGTGGTAATGAAACTTCCGCGGATATTAAAAATAGAACTTCAGAATATTAATTAATAATTGAGGTTACAATAGTTCATCAAATTGGATAAAGGTGAGATGTTTAGCGGAGCTAATTCTTCGGTTGTCCATTCTTTTTATGTCAAAGCAGAATAATATTATAGTAAAGAGGTTATTAAAATGTTTAATCTCAAAAAAAAGCACATGGATTTTGGCATGTTAATAAAAAGTTGATATTTGCGACAACAACACAATGAGAGGGATAATAGCTTATATATTTATAATTGTATCAACCGCATATATTTCATCTTGCTCCCACAAGGTGGTTTGTCCTGCGTACCATTCTTATTTTATTCTCGATGTCGATGAGACCAAAAAAACATTTTCATTGTTTGGCACTGATTCGTTGCCCAGGAAAAATTGGGATATCGAAAAAGAAAAATATGGTATAGCGAAGAATATTCCCTATAAGGAAAAAGTAGATGAAATGCGGATTATATCTACGAACTCAATTTATAAAAAAATTGAAGATCCTATGGATCTGTTTAAAAAGGCATACCCGAAGTCAGATTCAATCTATAGCATTGACTCCATCTCCATCATTGTTCATAATCAACCCAATAATGATTTTCAGAATATTGATCAAATGATTTACTTACATCATTTCGGAAAATTCATGCCCCAAAGATCTGATCCGCAAGACAAATTGAAAGAAGATTTAAAAGAAGAGCCACTTATTTCTGATGATGAACCGGAAGATGGTGAGATTCAAGAAAAGAAAAAGAAATTTGGGTTATTTGGAAAGAAGAATAGAAAATCAACCACAGACCCATCTGAAGAGGAAGACTCTGACGAAGAGCCGTAATCTCTTTACCTCAGGCAGCCCATTCTTCTCTACGCTCTCCACGACAATCTTTGAAATTTCTTATGACCTGACAGGTAGGCATTATTCCCGGCAACATGGTGATTTACTGAGTGCTGTTTTTATAACAATTTCTTAGTTTGATGAAAGTGAGGGGTTGGAATAGTTGATTTTTTGGTTTAATTCAAAATCATATAAAGTCAGTGTCCTGATATAGTAATAGGATTGCCAATAATCTTCGAGTGAGGCGATGTAATCACGTTTTCCTTTTTCACGCTCTGCCAGGGAGATGTTAAGATCTGTGATGCTGATTTCACCATTCTGAAATTTCTTTAAGGAAATCAGGTACCCATTTCCAGCTACTTTATCAGCTTCTTTTGCAGTTTCCATTTGGGTTTCCAGCAGGTTGAATTTCTCTACCTGCACGATGATACTACGTTCAAAATCCAACTTTTCCCTTTCTACACCATAAATGGTCAACTCCCTTCGTGATTCTGCTAATTTTACAGCTGAAGCAGATTTTCCCCAATCTAGTATAGGGATATTAAGTGATAAATTTACTGTCCGCTGTTTTTCAGTTTCTTGATATACTCCGGCCATTGAACCTGCGCTTTTGGTAGTTCCTATACTCCCGCTCAAGGTGGTTCTAAGTCCGGTGCTTTTTTTTGCACGTACCAAATCTCTATCGGCAGATATCAGCCTCCTTTCAAATTCAGGTCCCTCTTTCCTGTTTTCAAGAGTTTCCTTCAGTGCTTTCTCAGAATCAATAAAGAAAAGGGACATATTCAGAGGGATGTTTAATTCTATGTTGGTATTTTGATCCATGCCAATATAGGATTTTAAGGAGAAGTCCGCATTTTTAAGGTCCATGTCAGATTTATTCAACGATTTTTTGGCATTTAATACCGATAGCTTAATTCGTGAATAATCATTTTCCGAAATCTGTCCCAATCTTCTTTTTACCTCGGCAATTTTGAGATTGGCCTCACTGTTTTTCAAATTGCTGGTAGCAAGGTTGTAATTTGTTTGAATTTGTAAATAGGTAAAAAAACGAATGGCAGAATAATATGACACTAACTCTACCGATTCTATATACCTTTTTTGTGATTCTTCAAATACTAGGGGCTCTGTTTTTTGTGCCCATTTCCAGTAATTGTAGGCAAACAGAGGTTGATTGAAGCCTATATAAAAAGGACTGCCTGACCATTTTACGGTATCCAGAATATAATCTTGTGCCCTCAATAAAGTGGAAGCGCCATATATTCGGGTTCCTGTTTGTGGGATAATTTGAGTTAAAGCTACTGTTGCATTGGTATTAAGTTGTTGAACCTGTACAAAATTAATACTTCCATCCTCTTGGGTGACCGGAGTGTTTTCATTGTTATATGAAGGGATATTTCCTTCTAAACCCAGTTGTGGCCTGAAATTGGCTCTGAAGTTTTTCCACCTCCAATAGTAATTTACATTACGGTTTTGATAGTATTTGATTGATGGGGATTGCTCAATAGCAAGGTCAATAACACCTTGTAACGTTAATTTTGTTGGTTTCTCTAAACTTTGAGCATTGACATGCCCTATTAGTAATCCTGTAAAAATGAGAAAAAATACACTACTCTTTTTCATACCTTTTATTTTATCGGAACATTACTACGTGCAGATGTTAATCATCCCTGGAATGAGCTGCTCATTTCATCATAAATATCATGAAATCTTGCCTGGCCCGGCAGAAGATTGTTGCCATGCTAAGGTGTTCCTTTACCGCAATTTAAGGCCTGCCTGTCTCACGAAATCTATCTGAATGTCCCTTAATTTATTTCTATTTCCTTTAGCTTTCTCAATGATGAGATATCAGAAATAATTAATTCGTCTCCCAATTCCACCCCATCTTCAATTTCCAAATAGTCATTCCCCGACAGTCCGGTACGCACCTTTTTCAGAAAGGCCTTTCCTGATTCTATGGTATATACATCATGCGTGTTTGTTTTGCCAAAAGCCGGTCCTTTTTTAATTCGTCGCACACTATCTTTTTGTGTTTGGATTACCAGTAAATCAATAGACATGTTGGGCCTTAACTTGTAAAAATCGCTCTGGTCAAGAAAAACGTCGAACTCAATTTTCCCATCCTTTATGGATGGACTAATGGTGCCGATTTTTCCCGTGAGCTTCTCCCCATCGATCATTGCGAAAACGCCTCTGCCGGTTTTTGTGACATCGCCATGTACATCTTCAATAGAGGCTGTTAATTTAAACGTAGATAGATCAGACATACGAACCAACAACCTATCTGTATTCACTTTTTCGCCCTCATTTCCATTTAATTCCAAAATAATTCCTGAAGACGGCGCTCTGATTACCATTTTATTTAGTAATTCACGCTGTTGATCGAGTTCTTTTTGCTGGATATCTATTTGAAGTAAAAGCCCTTTTTCTTCCGCTGCCAGTTGCTTTAGCCTGATGTTGTTTTTGGTCAGCAGGGTTTCAAGGTCTTTTTCAGCTAAAGTGAGTTCCTGCTTTGTTTTTTCGTGTTTTGCAGGTGATATACCCCCTACCTCAAGCAGTTGCTCCTGGTCAACGTGCTCTGATTTTATGGAGCTGATTTTCAGTTTTTTCACTTCTACATTGTAATCCAAATCTACGCGAACGTTTTTTGCACTAAGGCGTGTTTTATCAAGATTGTTGTATTTTACCTCTATTTGATCTTCTATGTTTTCGATTTTATCCAGGATCGGTTTGGAATCAAGCCTTAATATCACATCACCTTTGGTAACCTTGCTTCCTACCGCATTTTGAATGGAAACAATCAAAGACGATGCAGGGCTTAGCAACAATACTTCGCTTTCTGGTTCTACTATACCTTTTGCAGGCACAGTGATCGATACTGTTCCTATTTCTACTTTGGCAGTTTCAATAGCTCCTGAATTGACTGTTGGAGTGAGTGGATTCTTCCAGATAATGGCAGCAATGATTGCCCCTAAGATTAGGATTGAAATTGTCCAGACTAAAACTTTTGTCATGATATTCATTTATTCTGCTCTACACCTCAAATAAAAATGCTTCAAAGAGAAAAAGAACTTATCTGCATTTTAATTACTGTTCATTTTTTATATTTAAACAGTATTCAAAAATATTATACCTAAAAAATATAGGTCACCGAAGTCAACATAAATGATGAACTATGGATTGTGAGAAATGATAAACAGATTTTTTTACGAAAGAAAATCTGTTTATAAATTCAATTGTCCGGCACATCATTTTTTGTGCAAAAATACTTAGATTAACGTTAACATTCATATAAAAACGGAACAGATTAGCTTATATTTCAACATTGAAATAATTAATCATAAATTCCATTTTGTAATTACCTTAAACGCTATGAAAAACAAATCTATACCTTTTGTATATCTCATTGCTCTGGTTTTCTTTTTTCTGCCAGTTATTGGTTATACTCAGCAAACCGGGGAAAAGACTAGCTATGCTCAGGAAAATGAAATTCTTTATCGTCAAGGAGAGCTTACTGATTATATGAAGGAACGGTGCAGGTTGGATATTTACTATCCTGAAAACAAAGCGGATTTTAGTACCGTAGTGTGGTTTCATGGTGGAGGCCTTAAGGTGGGCAATAAATTTATTCCTGAAACACTGAAAGAAAGCGGCTTTGCCATTGTTGCGGTGAATTATCGATTCTACCCAAAAATTAAAAGTCCGGCATATATTGAAGATGCCGCTGCTGCTGCATCATGGGTTTTTGAAAATATTGAGAAATATGGAGGAGATCCCGGTAAAATTTTTGTTTCGGGACATTCGGCGGGTGGCTATCTTGCGAGCATGATCGGCCTCGATAAATCGTATTTGAAAGTGTATGATATTGATGCGAATGCTATTGCTGCATTATTGCCATTTAGTGGGCATACCATAACTCATTTTACTGTACGGGAAGAGCGGGGTATTGATGGCACTCAAGTGGTGGTCGATGAAATGGCGCCAATACATCATATACGGAAAGATGCGCCTCCACTGATATTGATCACCGGTGATCGGGAGTTGGAGATGCTCGGCAGGTATGAAGAAAATGCCTATATGTACCGAATGATGAAAGTTATTGGCCATGAAAATACCGTGCTTTACGAGCTGGATGGATTTAATCATGGCCAAATGGCAAAGCCAGCATTTTACATTTTGAGGGAGTATATTATGAAATTCCCCAAATGATCGGCTGATAAATTGATGTTGTAGCATACGATGCATGATTTTTCTGAGCACCGCATGACCTTATTGGAACAATGGAAACGGAACCTATGAAAGATTCCTAATTCACATTTCTCTTGAAAACAGCATTATTTATTGCGCAAATATACATTTGCATGCCGCGATTCCAAGCTAATGGAAGATCCATTACCGCCATTTATAGTGGCTGTCAGCTTGTTCCAGTCCCTGTCTGAGGATTGCTCTTTGTCAATTTCCAGGTTTACATTAGAATAAATGTTCCCCCATTTTGTCTTGACATTGAGTTTTCCTTTCATTTTTTCATCAACAGTAAGGTCAATCCCACCATGGACAGAATTTGCTTCTACTTTGCCTAACATGTTTTCCAATTCAATAATTCCATGTTTTGATGTGATCATTAGGTCTGATCGTTGAGGCAATTTAATGATTAGGTTTATTTCCCTGGAGAGGCCATGAGAAGTCCACTCAATTCCTTCTTTGCCATGGGTGGAATAGAATTCCTGAATTTCTGGGCTGTTCCAGTCATCGGTATCAAATGTAAAAATCTCATCCCCTTTTTTTATCCGGATAACTTTCGGAAGGGTTCCTTTGTCTTTGATAAAACCTGCAATGCTTTTTGTGCCATTGTCTGTGCTTTCTTCAAACTGAAAGGCATCATTTTGTTGGTTGTTGTTTATGCTGACACGTGCAACAATGGAAATATGATTCTCTTCCCATCCGACGATGTTGATGATATTGGCATCGTCAAATTGCAGTTTTATTTGCTGATTGATATTGACTTCATAGCGTTTTGAAACTTTTGTTTGAGCAAAACACAAGCTGACTGAAGCCAGAAATATCATAAATATGAATATCTTTTTCATTCGTTTAAAATTTATAGAAACTAGCAGACCTGACAGGTTTACCCACCCATTATTAGGAGAAATTTGAAATTTGTTCGTGTTGATATTAGCTATAAACCGGTCAGGCCTTAACTTATCTAAATGGCCCTTTATAATATTATTTTTTCGTTCTTAAATACACGTTGTTGTGTGTAGATGAAATATGCAATGCCACACCACCACCATTTAGTTTGCCCGTGACTTTTGACGAATAGTTCTTTAGTTTATCGTCCGTTTTGTCCCTTTCAATAGTCATATCCGAAAGCAACTCGCCCCAGCTGGATTCCATTTTTAGGTTTGCCTTTGTATTGGCCGGCAAGGATACATCTACCAGGCCATGCACTGAGAGAATGGAAATTGGGCTGCTTTGGTTGACGTCAGCAAATATGGCTTCTATTTTTCCATGGACCGTATTTATCGTCATTGGCCCGGTTACGTTTTCTAAGTGAATTCCATTATGAATGGAAGACGTTTCAATTTCTGAACTTATGTTTGAAACTTTGAAGGTACTGCCTCCTGTTCCGGAGTGCTCATAATATACTTTGACGCTTTTTGGGATTTTTATTTTGTATTTGTTCTCATTTCTTCTGGCTAGTTGTTGTACTTCAATAGCATTTCCTGATTCTACAACAGATAGTCCAATTCCTGAGTTATCTGTCAGTCCCAAACCGCTAATGGCAGTCAATCCCCTGGCACGCTCCTCATCCCTGTTTGATTTGGCTTCTGTGGTAATCATAATTTCATTGCCATCATACCCTTCAATTTCTACCTTGTTTATTTCTATTAATTTTAAAGTTTTTGCTCCACTGACCTTCAATTTATATTCCTGTGCGAATAAAAATGTGGTGGAGAATAGCATAATGCCCGTTAGAATAATATTAATTTTTTTCATGTTCGTTTCATTTTTATTTTTTCCCTGCATTATGCAGGATTTAAATATTGATTATTTGTTAATTTCATTTACATTAATTTGAATAT
>JAUUZS010000469.1 GCA_030589835.1 Cyclobacteriaceae bacterium | reverse complement strand
TGGGCTGATAGCGATACCGAACAAGGGCCAACTCACCTGAAATTTAAATTGAGCGCTGACGGCGAAACACTCAGCCTTTATTATAAGGACGGGAGACTGATCGATTCGCATACTTTTGGAATTCAATCTGCTGATATTTCTGAAGGCAGAAGTCCTGATGGCAGTGAAAGTTGGGTAAAATTTAATACCCCAACTCCAGGAGCAGTTAACCAATAACTGAAAAAAAACAAAGCGGTAACATCGAAATGCCGATTTCGTAATTTGTCTTATTTTATAAAAAAATGGTCAAAAAAATTGTTTTAAGCCTCCTTACGCTTATCGTAATTATATTGATTGGAGGGTACGCATATTATCGAATAGTGATTTATCAAGCCCCATTAATAAGTACCGAAGACCGCCAGGCCGTTCAACTGATGCCTTTGCCGGCAAAATTGGAGCTACAAAATGGGGCATTGGATTTATCAAAAGGCTTAAAAATAAACGCTTTAAATTTTCATAATGAAAAAATTGAAAACTCAATAAATAGGTTTATTGAAAGAATAGGAAGGAAAACCAATCTGGATATTGTGAATGAAAATGGTGTGACCTTTGATATCAATTGCCTTGCCGCTCCGCCAACAGAAATCCAACAAGTTCATGAAGACGAAAGCTATGTATTGAGGATTGCCCCGGATCAACTCTCCCTGGAGGCGCCATCCCCCTATGGCATTATTCGCGGATTAGAAACCCTGGCTCAGCTCATAAAAAAGGAAGGGGGCACATACCTTCTTCCTGCAATTGAAATTACAGATGCTCCGCGATTCCCCTGGCGGGGGATCATGCTTGATGTCTGCAGGCATTGGATGCCCAAAGAAACAGTCCTGAGGACACTAGATGCCATGTCGGCTGTTAAAATGAACGTTTTCCACTGGCACTTGTCTGATGATCAGGGATTCAGGGTGGAAAGCAAGGCATTTCCCAGGCTACATAAAATAGGCTCAAATGGAAAACACTATACACAAGCAGAGGTGAAAGAGATCATCGATTATGCTGCTGACAGAGGCATTCGGGTAGTCCCTGAGTTTGATCTTCCAGGCCATTCTAAAAGTTGGCAAATGGCATACCCTGAATTAAGTACCGTCTCTTTCCCCCTAAAGTTTGGTCAAATCAAAGGATCGCTATTTGCCCCTCCCATAGATCCTTCAAAAGAAGTGGTGTATGAGTTTCTCGACACATTTATGGGTGAGATGGCCACATTATTTCCAGATCAATACCTGCACATCGGTGGCGATGAGGTGAATCCGAAATATTGGAGTGAAAGTGCGTCTGTACAGCGGTTTATGAAAGAAAAAGGGATGGAAGACACCCATGATCTGCAAGCCTATTTCAATCTGAGAATGCATAAAATTCTCAAAAAGCACGGCAAACTTATGGTTGGTTGGGAAGAAATACTACACCCCGACCTGGGTGATGACATCATAATTCAGGCATGGAAAAGTCAAAAGATCCTGTTCGAAGGAGTCCAACAAGGCAGCTCAGCAATACTATCTGCCGGGTATTATCTTGACCATAAATTACATGCCGGAACCTATTATTCCGTTGATCCTCTAGTGTTGCCGGGCGCGGTGGACATTATACCCGACACGGCCAATTGGAGCATGTATGACATGAACATGGAATTTCCTATGGGTGACATACCAAGTCAGTTGGTGATGTTCGACAGAGATCCTCAAAACGTATATGGTTTTTTTGCCATCATGGATGGTCGCAATGTTTTTAAAGCAGGCAAAATAGAAGAAGGCACGCTTTCATTTAGTATGTCTTCCCCAATGGGGGAACTGGGATTTTCAGGTGAGCTGCTGAAGGATTCCATAAATGGGAAATTGTCTTTTGGATTGATGAAATTTCCGGCCTATGGATCGAGGAGTGGCGGCTCAGATATATCAGGATCAACGATGCCAAAAATCGAAATCATGAAACCACTGACAGAAGAACAAAAGTCAAGAATTGTTGGTGGAGAAGCTGCCATGTGGTCAGAAGTTGTTAGCGCTGAAAATGTCGATTCCCGATTATGGCCAAATTCAGCGGCCATAGCAGAAAAATTATGGTCTCCGCAAGCACTAACTACCGATACGGAAGATATGTATCGGCGATTACCCTTTATATCAAATTACCTTAGCGAACGGGGTGCCATTCATAATACTCAATATGAACTGATGTTGAAACATCTGGGAGGAAACGATGGGTATAAAGCTCTAAAAATTCTTGTAGATGTGTTGGAGGAGGTTAAATATTATGGCCGACTGACAAGTCTTTTTGAAATTGAGGGCCTTTATTTACCGGATTTGCCTTTAGATGGCGTAGTGGATGCGGCGAAACCGGAAAGCTTTCAGGCCAGATCGTTTAATATGTTGGTAGATGAGTTATTAGCTGATCCTTCAAATCAGGGCTTTAGTAATGAAATAAAAAAACAATTGGAGGTTTGGAGTAGTAATCACGAACTGCTCAAACCATTTATTAATCAATCGGAAAAACTCAGACTTATAGCACAAATTTCATCAGATTTTTCGATGGTTTCTGGAGCGGCACTGTTGCGCATGAACACAATAGAACACCGTCAACAAATACCTGAAAAAGACTTAAGTGAACTCAAGGAAAAATTGATCTTTTTAGAACAGGGGGAGCATGGCATGTTGCTTCCTGTCGCACCAGGGTTAAAAAGGCTGATCGAGGAATTATAAAATTGAATAAAGAACTGAACATAGTACATCAACTTACCATAAAAGATTTGGGCATCATTCCAAATTCTAAAATTGTGGTATCGGATTTCGACAAACTGAAAGAATGGCTGGCCTACGAAGTCCAAATTCTATTGGATCGCGATCTTCAGAAATTACTGAATATGCTATATAGAATTGATGTGAATGAACAAAAAGCAAAAGAAGCATTTGCTGACTTAAATCCATCCATGAAACTGGCTGAACTGATCATAGAACGCGAAATGCAAAAAGTAGCCACCCGAAAAAAGTACAGTGATGAATAAAATCACCCTCATTCTCCTTCTTATACTTTCCGGCAATGCATATGCCCAAAACCACACTGATGTGAGTCTTTTTATGAAGAAGAACAGCAATGTGTATTTAAATGAAGTGGCGTCACAATCAGGAAATTTGTTCCGTAAAATCGGCCATCATGGCCCTGCAATTGAGAATCAATGGTTTGGCTTGCGCATTTATTTCGATAAGAAAACTGCTATAGATGTGTATTCCAAAGCAAAGCCGGGGCTGGAGCTACGAAACACTAGATGGTACCCTTCCAAAACACAACAAAGAAACGGAAAGGGCGCCGACTATTTCAAAGTTGGAAAAACGGTAGGGCTTGGAGGAATCAAGCTATGGGATGGCACTAAAGTTATTCCACTACATCCGGTCTCGGTTCGCTCGGCAAAGGTGGTAAAAGAGGAAGCTTATTCCTATATGGAAATGCTTTCTGAAGGCATTCCATACAAAGAAGGCAAGGTGGATATTCTGGTTCGGGTAAGCGTTTTTCCGGATCAAAGAAAGGCCAGAGTAGAAGCTTTTGAGCAAAACAATAAACCAATCCAATTTGTGACCGGGATCGTGTATCACAAGGGACAAACCATAAAAAAAACCTCCAATTATATTGCGAGCTGGGGAATTCACCCGGAAGATGTAGCGGCTGAAAAAGTAGAAATTGGTGCAGCAATCCTATTCAATGAAGGAGATTTTTCCAGGCAATTAGATGATGGAAAGCAGCATCTGTTGATATCAAATCCTACAAATTATTTAGAGACCTGGATCACCTCGGCAAATGCCAGGGAGGAAAAGCTAAATACCAGCCAAAAGTTTTTCGAATCCCTTGAGGATTAAATTTCCTAAATTCACAAGTAATTAATCATGAAGCCTGAGATAAAAAAGGGACTCCAGAAAAAAATAGGGCCTGCTAAGATAGTCTCAGGTGCATTAGATACAAGCAGTCGAAGCGAAGCCTGCCTTAGTATCTAAGTTATAATATCCGTGTATTATTTGGCAAAAGTTTGGAGTGAACTAAAGTTTAAAGTGCCTAAAGTTGAGAAGAATTCTTCAACTTTAG
>JAUUZS010000153.1 GCA_030589835.1 Cyclobacteriaceae bacterium | reverse complement strand
GAATGCTATTGAAGTACATGACTTGAAAAGACGCTACAATGAAGTTGAAGCGTTGAAAGGCATCAGCTTTGAGGTATCCCCCGAGGAAATCTTTGGGATCATTGGCCCGGATGGCGCCGGGAAAACAACACTCTTCCGGATTCTTACCACATTGCTATTTGCCGATTCCGGAACTGCCACGGTCGATGGCGATGACGTAGTAAAAGATTTCAAAAGTATAAGACCTAAGGTGGGCTACATGCCGGGAAGATTTTCGCTTTACCAGGATTTATCCGTAGAAGAAAACCTGACTATTTTTGCTTCCATCTTCAAAACTTCTATCAAGGAAAACTATCATTTGATCAAAGACATTTATCAACATATAGAACCTTTTAAAAAGAGACGTGCAGGAGCACTATCCGGAGGTATGAAGCAGAAATTGGCATTGAGCTGTGCCTTGATCCACAAACCTGTCGTACTTTTTCTTGATGAGCCCACAACAGGTGTCGATCCGGTATCGAGGAAGGAATTCTGGGACATGCTGGCCAAACTTAAAAAGCAAGGGATCACCATTTTGGTTTCCACACCTTATATGGATGAAGCAAGTCTATGCGATCGAATTGCCCTTATTCAAGAGGGGGAATTTCTGAAAATTGATACCCCACAAAAAATCGTGAATCAATTTGAAAATACGCTTTGGTCTGTACGCAGCAATGACATGTACCGGCTATTAAAGGATTTGCGCAAGCATGAAAGTATCTCTACATGCTTTGCCTTTGGCGACACTCATCATGTCACGATAAACAAGCGCAGTTTGACCGAAAATGGCGGCACCTTTGATCACGGAAACTTGCTTCAATATCTTAAAGATAAAGAGCATAAAGAAATAGATATAAAGTCAATTACTGCGGGGATTGAGGATTGTTTTATGGAGTTAGCCGGTTAATTTGTGTCTATCCATAAAGTCCGCTATCTGCGTTACGTTTGCTCTCAAAATGGTCATTTACGAAATGTAAACTCACATTTTTCGAGCTACACAAGCCTTGATAGCGAACTTTTTGAATCAGACACCAAGTTTATTGACAGGCTCTAATTAAAAGTATATGAAAGTTATAGAAGCAGAACAGTTAACTAAGAAATTCGGCCGGTTTGTAGCTGTTGATGATATCACCTTTGAAGTGGAACAGGGAGAGATATTCGGATTCCTTGGCGCGAATGGCGCAGGAAAAACGACGGCTATGCGTATGTTGTGTGGCTTGAGCAAACCAACACTAGGAAAGGGAAGGGTTGCCGGTTTCGACATCGAAAAGCAATCGGAACAGGTGAAGGCGAACATAGGCTACATGAGTCAGAAATTCGCCTTGTATGATGATCTGAAAGTATGGGAGAACCTAAGATTATATGGAGGAATATACGGTGTGCCTAGAAAAGAAATTGGTCCAAAAATCGATGCTGCGTTAAAGCAGCTTGGAATTGAGGATGAGAAAAATACGATGGTGAAAGCCTTACCATTGGGATGGAAACAAAAGCTGGCTTTTTCTGCGGCCATTTTTCATGAACCCAAAATTGTGTTCCTTGATGAGCCAACCGGAGGGGTAGACCCTGTAGCCCGGCGACAGTTCTGGGAACTGATTTACGATGCTTCTGATCGGGGCATCACGGTTTTTGTCACGACACACTATATGGATGAAGCCGAATATTGCAACCGCGTTTCTATCATGGTGGATGGGAGAATTGAAGCGCTGGACAGCCCCAAAAATTTGCGCTTGGAATTCAAAGCAGAAAATATGGACCAGATTTTTCACCGCTTAGCCCGAAAGGCAACAAGAGGAAATAATTGAGTATGAGACAATTTTTAACATTTACCCGAAAGGAATTTTATCATATCTGGCGTGACCGATGGACAATGATCATGCTCTTGGCATTTCCTATTGTGATGATTATTCTATTTGGTTTTGGCATCACAACGGAAATTTCAAATAGCAAGATCGCCATATACGATCCATCTAAAGATGTAGCGACTCAAAATATTATCACTAAACTGGAAACGAGTGAATATTTCACTCTTGAAGAGTACCTCGAACGACCGGATCAAATAGAGACCATATTTAAGGAAGGACAAGTGGGAATGCTTGTAGTGTTCGGTGAGCGATTTTATGAAAACTTAATGCATACCGGAGAGGCCCAGGTGCTACTCATTGCAGATGGCACGGATCCGAATACTGCATCTACCCTCACCACATATGCTTCCAGAATCATTATGATGTACCAGCAGGAGTTGTTGGGAATTGAAAGCATCCCTTTTCAGATTAACACAGAAGTAAAACTACTCTATAATCCAACCATGGAGGGGGCGTATAATATTGTGCCCGGAGTAATGGGCATGGTGCTCATGCTGGTTTGTGCTTTGATGACTTCTGTATCTATCGCTAGGGAAAAGGAATTGGGAACCATGGAAGTAATTCTGGTTTCGCCAATGCCTCCATTATTAATTGTGCTTTCTAAGGTAGTACCATATTTCATAATCTCGCTAATCAATTTCACCAATGTGTTACTGATTGCTGTCTTTCTTCTGAAGGTTCCTGTAGTTGGCAGTTTGTTTTCCCTGTATTTTGTTTCCATCATATTCATTTTTGTAGCGCTTGCCCTGGGGCTGCTAATATCTTCGGTCACTGACAAACAACTGGTGGCTTTACTGATATCAGCCATGGGATTGATGATGCCGGTAGTTATGCTGTCCGGATTAATGTTCCCGATTGAGAATATGCCTGTCGTGCTGCAAGGATTTGCTCAGATCATCCCGGCCAAATGGTATATTGAAGCTATCCGGGACATCATGATCAAAGGATTGGGCATTACTGATGTCCTAAAGGAGATCGGAGTACTTTCGTTGATGGCTGTGGTACTTATCACCGCCAGTTTAAAGAAATTCAAAATCAGATTAGAATAAATAGATATGTTAAAGTATTTATTAGAAAAAGAATTTAAGCAATTCAAGAGGAATCCCTTCTTACCTCGTTTGGTGATCATGTTCCCTTTGATGGTATTGTTGATATTTCCTTTAGTTGCAAATTTTGAGGTGAGGAATGTTAAACTAAGTGTCATCGATCACGATAAAAGCTCCTATTCCAGAAGCCTCATTCAGAAGGTAAAATCGTCGGGTTATTTCAAAATTACGGATGTTTCAGAAACATATAAGGATGCACTGGTTCAGATAGAATCGAATGAATCGGATGTGATATTGGAGATCCCTGCCAATTTTGAACGAACGCTTGTCAGGGAAATGAATGCAGACCTGATGATTTCTGCCAATGCGGTAAATGGAAATAAAGGAGGGCTGGGAACGGCCTACCTGGTAAATATAGTAATGAATTTCAATGCGAATATCCGGGCAGACCTAAGCAAAAATGTGAGCAGGTTTGCCGCCCCTTTTCTAGAGATCATTCCACTGTACCGATACAATCCAGGTCTTTTATACGAAATGTACATGGTTCCTGCCCTGATGGTGATGGTGATGGCGATGATTTGTGGCTTTTTACCCGCCCTGAATATTGTGAGCGAAAAGGAAAATGGCACCATTGAGCAAATGAATGTGACACCTGTCAAAAAGTTTACGTTTATCCTTGCCAAGCTCATCCCCTATTGGATTATTGGATATATTGCCTTGACCATTTGCATTGCGGTAGCCTATTTTGTTTGGGATCTGACTATAGCAGGTTCTCTCGGGACACTATACCTTTTTGTATCGATATTTATTCTTACAATTTCCGGTTTTGGATTGGTGATATCCAACTATGCCATCACGGTACAACAGGCCATGTTTATGATGTTTTTCTTTATATTGACATTCATATTTATGAGTGGTCTCTACACGCCCGTCGATAATATGCCGGCCTGGGCTCAAATGCTTAGTAATTTCAGCCCGCTAAAATACCTTATTGAGGTGTTGCGTATGATATTTTTGAAAGGAAGTAGCTTCAGCGAATTACTACCACAATTTATTGCATTGAGCATTTTTGCGATTTTTTTCAATGGATGGGCGATTATAAGTTACCACAAAAGCAGCTAATTTTGGAACAACACTGTTATTTTATGCTTTCCTGGCAAATTAATCATTAAACAAATAATTAATTTTACTGATAAAACTGGAAAATGGAAAATTGGGATAATATATGTACACATTATTTTCCATCTCG
Source organism: Cyclobacteriaceae bacterium (assembly GCA_030589835.1). The sequence goes on along the minus strand of JAUUZS010000153.1, from coordinate 4,481 downwards.
TGACTGCCGGAACAGAAAGGGCTATGCTCATATTCGTTCTTTCAGCCAAAAAATTATTATGCAATTATTCTTCCCAACATGCTATTTTTGCCGGATTCTAACGATATAAATAACAAGAAGTATGGAAAGCGCTGAGCTAAGCTATGATGAAAAGTGCAAATGTAGTATTGACAGCTTTTGTTCTTTTGTAGAAAGCAGTGGAGCCTTTACTACGCAAGAAATACTCCATCTTCAGGGAACGATACTCAACAAACAATTATCAAGGGTGCTCTATGTCAGTACCATGTTGGCAAGCTGGAGTATGATTGCCGGTTGGGTCGATGCCGTAATATTGCCTTTTATCATCATCTATACCATTGCGCTGCCTGGCGCCTACTATTATCCATTGCTTTTTCCAGTGGCTTTTACGATCGTTAATGCGGTTTTTAAATTTATATTTATTCGCAAAAGATTGGGTAAGGTAATTTCCATTAGAGATAATTTTTTGGCCGTAGTGCCTTATATCGGTGCGGCATTTTTATTAAAGAGTTGGTTTATTGGCGATCCGCTTTTACGTAGTGCCAGCCTGGCATTCATCGCTTATCAGAAAAAGCTGATTATTAAGCGGGTATTGAATTTTTTCAGGGGAAAACGTTAACTCCCTGTTGAAGAATATTCAATTTTATATTAATTGTGAATTTATATCGGTTTGTGGGCCGCAGGTGAGTAGCAAAAAGCCGACACTATTCACAAATATTATTCCCCCTACCTTTTCAATTTAGTAATAAAATACTAAAACAAAATCCTGTACTGGGGAATAATCAGCAATCCCAATTGGTATTGTGTGTCGATATTTTCTGTTTGAGGATTGTAGTATTCATCATAGATATTCTTGTTGTTGAAAACGTTTTGGACATCAATCAGCCCTTCCTGAGAGATCCGCTTCATGACCAGGCGATAGCCTATTTTAAGATCAGTACGGAAGTAATGATCAAAGCGTTGAGAATACGCCTGCTCATCCAGATAAACGGCTTCGCCGGCCTGCCTTGATGCATCTAGATCAATGGGGGTTGTGTATCGGCCTCCTGATGAGGTCAGCTTAATATCTGCCGCCAAGACACCTGCCTTGCCAATTTTAAATTCCTTTCCTCCCAGGATGTTAGCGATATACTTATTGTTAAATGCGGTATTGCGCCAGACCTTATCACTGCCCTGATACCTGGATTGGAAGAGGGAAGTGGTGAACAGGAAGTAATATGATTTTGAAAAATATTTCTCGAGGGTTAACTCAATACCATAATTTTTACCCAGGCCATTATTTTTCAAATTTGGCTCGATCACATTTCCATAGCTGGTACCATAATTCAGTAATGAAAAAGAACTCGATTGAAAGGATACAGGCGCATCAAAAATATGCTGATAATACGTTGCAACCTTTAGTAAAAGATTTTGTGTTACATTTTTATTGTACTCGGCGGTGAAATGATGGCTCCTCGTAAAATTGAGGTCTTTATTGGTTTCAGTTGGCGCCCTCCGAAATTTAAAGCTGTATACGTTCATCGGTTGCATCTGACTATGCAATCCATAGCCAGCACTAATGGTCGCATGATCATTCGTAATAATCGATACTCCGAGTCTTGGCTCGAAAGCCTGGCTGCTATTCAATGCCAAATTGGTATAGTGCAAGCCTGATACGAATTTAAGCTGAGCATTTATTTTCCATTGATACAGTCCATAAACCTGGGTAAGCCAGGTAGCATTGTTCACATCAGAAAACTTAAACCAGTCGCCGGGATCGGTCAAAATACTGTCTTGAAAATTTCCGTGAATATTATCGAGCATAGCGCCTATGGTAATTTTGTGCTGGGCAGAAAGCTTTGAATTCAGGCTTGTATGTATAGAATACTTATTGACCAACTGGTTGGTCCTGATATCATCCTGTTGAATATTGGGCGGGTTATTATGAACTGAATCGATAATTACCCTGGTATATTGCTGGCTTGCCGCTATGGTCGTGGAGATGTTTGTTTTTGAGTTGAAAAAGTACTGATGCCTTAAGCCAACAACACCAATTCCTGCCTTGTTCTTTAAGTCAGCCGTGGTGTAAAGCGAGCCCTGATCATCGTTTTCAGAGGAAGATTCGAAATGAATATCGCTACTGCCTCCCATGCCGAAAAGCTTAAAACTGCCAATCTTTTGGCTTGGGAGATCAATGGAAAAGGTGATATCCTGGTATTCTGGCACAGCAGTACCGGTACCAAACTCAATTCCCATTGCCTTAAATACCCCTAGTGTGGAAAACCTGTAGTTGACCATATATGATGCATGGGTAAGCTTAGAAAGTGGCCCTTCGGCACCAAGTTCAAAACCATTAAAACCAATTTGTCCCATATATTCCCCTTTGAAGCCATTGCCTTTTCTAAGCTGCAAATCAAAAACGCCGGATACAGAATTGCCATAATCAGCCGGAAATGCTGAAGTGAAGAAATCTGAGTTTGACAGGTTGTTGTTGTTCAGGATACCCACCGGCCCTCCGGTAGTGCCAAAAGCATTAAAGTGATTTGGGCTCGGGATATCAATGCCTTCAAGACGCCACAGCAGGCTGGAAGGTGAATTGCCCCGAATGATAATATCATTTCTGGAGTCATCGGCATTGGCCACTCCGGCATAGTTGGAGGCCATTCTGGCAATATCATTTCGGCTACCTGCATAACGCCTGCTTTCCTGCACATCGAATGCCCTTGTTGCCACTACGGCAGCGTCATTATTTAATAGTGTAGGATCCCGTTTGGCGATGATAACGATTTCGCTCATAGCGGCTACTTCTTCTTCCAGCGTAATGTTTAGGAATAGTTCTTTTCCGCGTTCGAGCAATTGGTCAGCTAAACGAATTTCTTTATAGCCTATGAATGTATATTTCAGCCCCACCCGTCCTACCGGGACATCAGAAATCAAATAATTGCCATCTACATCTGTTGTGGTTCCTTTTATTGGATCAGAACCTAGTAGAACAATATTCACTCCGACAATAGGATAACCTGAATCAAGATCAGTTACTTTGCCACGGATAGATTGGTTTTGAGCGAACCCATAAGCTGAATAACCAAACATGAATAGAATGAGTAGAATTTTTTTTGAGTTCATGACTTTAATGTTAGTTTGAAATTACAAGGACAATTCTACAATCAATATATATATCATGCTTATTTTAGTGGCCATTGGGAAAGGTTTGTGACAATTGGGAATGGAATGAATTGAACAGGCAGCTATTGGGCTGAATGGGATTAGAGACTATGTATTTTCAACATTGGTAGAAAAGCAAATTGAGTACCATCGGGGAACAATTGGAGCGTAATGATTGAAGTTGCAACAACTCGTTTCCTTAGAAATACTTCCTAAGCTATTTTAACCAATTCTTCCCTGGGGAATGATCTGGAAACAGGAATTTCAAAGTCCAATCCTTTTATTTCAAGCATAAGTGAACGGGCATTACCTATTACAGTTTCGACCATATCCAGATTTACTATATAGGATTTATGGCAGCGAACAATATTCTTTTCAGCATCCACTTTTTTCAGAAAATTAAGTAAGGTTATACGTAACATCTCCTTTTGTGTACCCATCTCATCTTGCCAATATACTGTGGCATAGTTGCCTCCTTCTGCTTGAATACAGATTAGTTCAGCTGTACTGATTTCGAATGACTTGTTTTTGCCAGACTCTAACTCAATACGCATCCCTTCATGATCAATAGCCGGTTTGTGAATTCCTTTATTTATCTCACCCGCCAGGCGCAAATTTCTCTTGAGAAGCTGTCTCTCAGCAAAATATATAATGAAAAACACTGGAAAAATGCCTACAGAAAAGGTCATGAAAATCCACGATAAAAGTCCCGTTCTCTCATTTTGGATCAGGGCATCAACATAAATCTGATTTACTAAATACTGACCATAGGCATAATTAAGGATTGAAATAATCATTAATACCCATAAAATAAGGATGATGTTTTTTCCTATGGCCCACTTGTCGTAATCAACAACCTTTGGAAAAAATATGGGCAAAAAAATCAAGTTTAACCCTGAAGCACCCATCGTAATCACACCATAGCCTGATAGATACAAATAGATATTCTCATGTACAGTGTCAATTCCGAATGGTTTGAATATTACTAAAAACAAAAATACCACGCATCCTGAAATAAAGGATATTAGTAGTTTATCTCGCAAAGACTCAATATATGGGAATGGTTTTTTAAGCCAGTTTTTAATTATAGATTTCATGATGAACTTCTTGACCCGAATAATTCGGGAAATAATTATTGAAACTTTTAATGTACTGAAATACAAGCCAGCCTCGCCGGACAGGTGAACTTGCTCCCAAAATCGTTAACTTCACATGAATAATTGGGATTAATAATTACTGGCGTCCGGGGAAAATCAATTTCATAGAAAAATAGTACTTTATATCCATATTTAGCCATTTTAATCAAAATAGAAAAAAGT
>JAUUZS010000546.1 GCA_030589835.1 Cyclobacteriaceae bacterium | reverse complement strand
TTGGAGCCAGGGCAATATGCGAAAATCAAAGGCAATGATTTTGAGATCAGTTCCTTCTATAAAATTAAATATGACCGAAAGCCTGTAAACAAAAATCATGATTCCTATGAACAGCAGCAGCAAAACATCAGGGATCTGATGGAGGAATCTGTCAAGGATCGCCTGGTAGCGGATGTACCTGTAGGGACTTTTTTGAGCGGTGGAATTGATTCATCGATTATTTCCGGAATAGCAAAACAGCACAAAGACGACCTGCACACCTTTAGCATTGGGTATAAAGACGAGCCATTTTTTGATGAAACAAGCTACGCAAACCTGGTAGCCAAAAAATTCAAGACCAACCATACCGTTTTCTCGCTTACCAACGACGATCTGTACGGACATCTGTTTGACATCCTCGACCGGTTTGATCAGCCATTTGCAGACTCTTCAGCCATTCCAACTTATATACTAAGTCAGAAAACCAGGAAGCATATTACCGTGGCGCTTTCCGGAGATGGTGCAGATGAACTTTTTTCTGGGTATAATAAACATTCTGCTCACTTAAAAGCCATGAATGGTGGGGCAATAAACACAGCGCTGAAAGCTATAGGCCCTCTGCTGAAATATTTTCCTAAATCCAGAAATGGCGCACTATCCAATAAAATCCGTCAGGCGGAAAAATTTGGCTTGGGGCTCAAACATAATCAAGCAGATCGTTACTGGACTTGGGCAAGCATCGCGTCAGAAGATAAGGCAAGGCGCTTATTGAATGATGAAACCTTAGGTCAGTTGATCCCTGGAGAATATCAAACCTACAAATCAAAACTTCTCAGTTCCATTCGCTCAGAAAATGATTTCAACGAGCTGTTATTGGCTGACATGCGCCTTGTTTTGCCAAATGATATGTTGCGAAAAGTTGATCTGATGTCTATGGCAAATGGATTGGAGGTAAGGGTGCCCTTCCTTGATCATAAGCTTGTCGACTATGTATTTCAATTACCTGTTTCATCAAAAATAAATGGTCAGATGCGCAAACGCGTTCTTCAAGATGCTTTTAAAGATTTGCTGCCAGAAGAATTGTACAAGCGGCCGAAAAAAGGATTTGAAGTGCCGCTGTTAAAATGGTTCAGAACTTCCTTGAAGTCCCTGATCACGGATGATTTGTTAAGTGATCGTTTTATTGAAGAGCAGAACATATTCAACCTCGAAGAAATCAGGAAATTGAAAAAGAAGCTCTTTTCCATAAATCCCGGAGATGCGCATGCCACAGTTTGGGCATTGATCGTTTTTCAGTGGTGGTGGAAAAAATATTTTACATAAAAATGGTAGCTTGCGGCCTTGTAAAATCTTATCTGCAAAGCGTTTAATTTTTATATATTATTTAGAAAAGAAAAATTTTTGAAATGGATAATAGTTCGATTGAAAATCTCAGAGAAGCCTTAAAATTTTCGCCAGATAATATTCCTCTCAGGATGCATTTGGCAGAAACACTAAGGGGGTTAAACAGATTAGAGGAAGCTGAAAAAGAATACCGTGAAGTACTAAAAATCAGCGATGGCAATAAAGCTAAATTTGGTTTGGCAAATGTGTTTTTTGCTCAGCATAAATTTTCGAAATGCAACGTGATCCTCGAAGAATTGGTTCAATCCGGGACTTCGGATTTTGATGTGTTGTTATTGCACACCAGGGCACTGGCAAAGGAAAATGAAATCCCTCAGGCCATTGATATGTATCATAAAGTTCTTGAGCTAAAGCCGGATTTCTCAGACGAGGAGTTGGACAGGCAGTTGAGGATTACAGCACAAGAACTAAACGAATACGAACTGGATGATACGGATCCGCAATTTCTTCAGAAACCCACCTTAACCTTCAGTGATGTAGGAGGTATGGATGATGTGAAGAAGGAAATAGACCTGAAAATTATTCAGCCCCTCAAACACCCGGATATTTATAAAGCCTATGGCAAAAAGATCGGAGGAGGAATACTGCTTTATGGCCCTCCCGGATGCGGAAAGACCTTTTTGGCTAAGGCAACAGCAGGCCAGGTAAACGCCAAATTTATTAACGTAAGTTTGAACGACATACTGGATATGTGGATCGGCAACAGTGAAAAAAACCTGCACGAGGTATTTGAAATTGCCCGGGAAAATACGCCATGCGTCTTATTTTTTGATGAAATTGACGCCCTTGGCGCCAGCAGAAGTGACATGAAACAATCCGGAAGCCGGCACCTTATTAATCAGTTTTTGCAGGAACTGGATGGAATTGATAATGACAATGAAGGTGTACTGATACTAGGCGCCACCAATGCTCCATGGCATTTGGATTCTGCCTTTCGCCGTCCGGGTAGATTTGACCGAATTATTTTTGTTCCACCACCAGACGAGTCGGCCAGGGAAAGCATTTTTCAATTGAAATTGAAGGGCAAACCCATAGAAACAATAGATTATCCTGCGCTATCAAAAAAGACTAAAGATTACTCAGGAGCGGATATTGAAGCTGTTATTGATATTTCAACAGAAAATAAATTGGAAGATGCAATAAGGGAGGGCGTACCAAAACCAATAACCACAAAGGATTTACTAAAAGCGGTAAAAAAACATAGTCCAACGACAAGGGAATGGTTTACGACAGCCAAAAATTTTGCTTTGTATGCCAATGAGTCCGGTTTGTACAATGATATATTAGCGTATTTAAATATAAAAAAATAAATGACAGAAAAATTAATTGAAAAGGCCAGAATCCTTTATCAACAAAAGAGGTATAAAGAATCTGCAAAAATTTTTGTAGAGCTGGTGGGCATGGAGCCGACTAATGTTTATTTGCTGGGAATGTACAGCGATGTATTAAGGGCACTTAATAAAGGCAAGGAAGCCGAGGAGATGATTAACCGTGCGATAGGCTTGTCGCCGGAAGCGGATTCTTTGCACTACACCAAGGCCTTGGTCATGCTCAGTCTTGACAGATAT
>JAUUZS010000372.1 GCA_030589835.1 Cyclobacteriaceae bacterium | reverse complement strand
CTTTTATAGTTGTCTTCAAAAATGGCAAAAAAGAGTTCAGCTCCTCCATCCCGTTGAAGCTTTCGCATTGCAGGATCGACAATGATGGCACTCCCCATTTCTGATAGCTCAATAAAAAGTACTCTTGACAGGTTAGGAGCTTTCTTTTTGAGGAACCTGATTCTTGCTGAAATCCAAATAATTATACTCAATATAAAACAGAACGGCATTCCTACCCACCTGTCAATTTTTCGCATCGAATCAACATTCATATCAAAAAGTATATTTTATTTCAATTAAGATGGCGGCAAACATACGATTTTATGTCGGAAGACTGAAGACGGAAGATTAAAAAGGACGTTTACTTTTTCCATAATTTCTACATTAATATCCCATTGCCGTATCATCACCACGTTGATCAGTGCCGGCCTCCAGCGATCCATCTTCCAAAATAAGAATGGCATCAACTCTTCCTATGGCAGATCGCTCATTAAATTCATGTCCCAATCCCTGGAGCTCTTTGAATAGTTTATCATCAAACCTGCCTGTTTCATATAGAATGAGATTGGGCCTCCATTGGTGATGAAAACGCTGAAAGTCCACCGCTCCCTGCATATTCAGATCAAATTCCACCACATTAAGGATCGTTTGGAATACTGAAGTGATAATCGTCGAGCCTCCGGGAGTCCCTACAACCATAAACAAACTCCCGTCTTTTTCCACAATAGTAGGCGTCATGGAGCTTAGCATCCTTTTAGCAGGCATAATTGCATTTGCCTCCCCTCCTACTAATCCATACATATTTGGTGATCCCGGTTTTGCAGAAAAATTGTCCATTTCGTTATTCAGAAAAAATCCAGCTCCTCCAACTACGACATGATTTCCAAAACTGCCATTTAATGTCGTGGTAGAAGATACGGCATTCCCATACTGATCTACAATGGAAAAATGTGTGGTTTCTTCATGTTCAATTCCAAAATCACTGGCCAAAATATCGTCAGCCCTGGCCGCGCTTTCTAAATTAATATTGGATGCTCTAACCTTGTTTAAATCAACGTCCAACAGTTTGTCAATGGGTATCTGCACAAAATCAGGGTCTCCCAAATATTCAGCACGATCAGCAAACACCAGTTTTTCTGCTTCCGTCATCACATGAATGGTTCTCACATTGTTTATGCCCCAGTCCTTAAGAGGAAAATTCTGCATCATGGCCAATAACTGGCCAATGGCCACACCTCCGCTTGACGGAGGCCCCATTGACGTTATAGTATAATTTTTATAGCTTAACTGGATAGGTTCCCTCCATACCGACTGATAGTTTTTTAAATCTTCGAATGAAATTAATCCATTTCCTCTTTCCATTTCATCAACTATCCGCTTTGCCGTTTCACCCGTATAAAAACCATCACTTCCCTGCTCGGCAATCCGCTGCAAAGTTTTCGCCAGGTCTTTATAAAAAATGGTGTCTCCCTGCTTCCATATCGTGCTAAATAAATTTTCCGGAAGAATGGTGTTGTATTTCTCAAATCCTTCCCTGGCTCCGTTGAGGCTTGAAGCTTCCATTTTTGTCAATGAAAATCCATTTTCCGCAAGGTCAATAGAGGGCATTATAAGGTCTTTCCACGGCTTGCTGCCAAACTTCAGGTGGGCTGTTTCCATGCCATGTACCGACCCCGGCACTCCGGCTGCCATATGGCCCAATCTGCTCATCTCATTATCAACCTCTCCGGAAGAGCTCAGGTACATGTCCCGGCCTGCTTTGGCTGGCGCTTTTTCCCTGTAATCCAGGGTATGAAATTCGCCATTAGCCGTGCGATATACGAGGAATCCGCCACCACCAATATTCCCTGCACCGGGAAATACCACTGCCAGGGCAAAATGCACTGCAACAGCTGCATCAATTGCATTGCCCCCATTTTTCAATACTTCTAAACCGACCTTTGTGGCCAGAGGATGTGCAGACACCACCATAGCCTTTTCAGCAATTACGCCTAAGCTATTCGGAATTTCCCTTGACTTTCCTTGCTCGCATGAAGAGATAAAGAATAAAAAAAAGACTGCTAAATAACATTTACACTTCATGATATCAATTATAGTTTTTAGGATGGATGAAACCTGATTACTGTCTGGTGAAGTTTTAGGTTCGACAATTTTACTTTGAAAACTATACCATAATGAAGTAAACAAGATAAAAAGAAATACTGAGTATCCCATTCCATATTTATAATTCGATTGTTCCTTATTTCATATTCATTTAATCACCGAACTTGTAAGGGCAATCAATACACTTCAATCACATGGCCCACCCTTCTTCGATCGCCAGCGCCTTCCAAATTCCCATCTGAATTCATCAAAACAGCATGAACACCGCCAAAATACATGTTTTGATTATTCCAATAGAACTTCTCAACTCCCGACGACAACATTATGTTTTCCAGCTCTGCATCCGAATACCCAGGTTCAATATCCAGATGGCCATTTTCCAAATGAATTCTCGGGTTGTTCACGACCTCATCAAAGGGCAGTTGAAAATCTACATAATTGATGATTGCCTGTGAAATGGCCGATCTTATCCGGTTTGAGCCGCCAGATCCCAGCCCCAGTTTTCCACCATTTGACGTAAGCACCAAAGTGGGACTCATCATGGAACTCATGCGTTGATCTTCTTCCCATTCATGAAATCCTTGCTTGTTCAGGTCTTCTTCTCCAAGCATATTATTGAGCATGATGTCTGTGCCAGGAATAAAATAGCCACATCCCTCACCCACCGACGTGGTGCAGGAGGCTACATTTCCCTTTTGGTCGATGACGCTCACATGGGTTGTATTTCCAGATTTATGTAAAGCATTTGTTAGTGTATGACGAAGGGTATTTATGAATTCAGGATCGAAAAGATGGTCGGAAATATTTGTAGTGTTATTTGAAAAGTATTTTTTCCGTGTCATATCTGTCATTTCTATCGCATCTGCCAGCACTTGCAAGTGCTTCGCTTTTCCATAATCACTTTTTTGAAATGATGTGCCTTCAACAAGCTTAAGCAGAAAGGCAATCAAGGACCCTCCCGAATTGGGGGGCGGATTGGTGAGGATTTTTGACTCCCGATAGTCTATCTCAAGCGGTTTTCTTTTTATTACCTGGTAATCTTTGAAATCTTCAAACATGAGATTGCCACCGTGGTCTGCACAAAGGTTTGAGATGGATTGGGCGATCTCACCCTCATAGAATTCCCTTGGGCCAGATCGTGCCAGGTATTCAAAGGCATCTGCCATTCTGGGTAAAAAATACGTGTCCCCAATGTCAGGCTTTTTCTTGTTGCTCTGGTAAATCCCCTTCCCATCTGTAGAAGCTGTCAGGATAGGCCATAGAATATCCACTTGATATAAAGTTTGCTTATGAAGTTCAATGCCCTGCTTTATGCTGTCCAATACCGGAGCAATGATCTCCGACATCGGCATCGATCCCAAATCATTGTGTACTTCAAAAAGCCCTGCAATATTTCCTGGTGTGGCTACCGATCCTAAGCCGACATGAAACCCCTGGATCTTATCGCCGAAATTTACGTCAACAGGATAAAAATCCAGCTCACCTGATTTGCGCTTTTTCTTTGGCGTCTGCACAAAAAAATCATACAGCACATTTTTCGAGCTGGTATGATGTGCGAGCAAAAAACCTCCTCCTCCAGCAGAAGTGATTGTCGAGCTTGCGGCAAACGACATAAAAGTTGCTGCGATTGTGGCATCAAAAGCATTGCCTCCTGCCTTAAGCACCTCTGCCCCCGCCTCCGAGGTCAGCTTATCTCCTGCCGCTATAACTCCTTTACATGTTGTCATGTTTTAATTCTTATCAATTTATCTCTTCCCGATTTTTTCTGCAGGAATCCAGATGGGACAATTATTGCCTCTACATCCAATTAATATTCATAAGCTCATTGCAGCTCGTCTACACGATTTTATGGGCACCCCTAATAAGCCCCACAATTTGAAAATACATCCTAAATTCACGCTGCCCTTTATCTCCATCAATTCAGGAAATAGGTGAACATCAATTCAAATGAAAATGGCTTTACATTAAAATTCTTCGCCCCGGCAGGCTCTTTGACAAGGTTGGAAAGGCCATAATTTAATCTTGATCCTACCGCTATCTTTTCCGACATATAGATTTCAAACCCCAGTCCTAAAATATTTGCATAATTTTTATAAAAATCCTGTACGTTATGCTGATTCCCCACTTGCCAGGCCAGGTTATAGGTCACATTTATATTCACATCATCCGCAGCATCAAATCCAATGGTCAAGGGTATTTTTACAAAATTGAGGTGCTGATCGCTGTCGCCTTCCAATGAGTAATTAACCCCGGTTTGAAAAAACCATCCCAGATCACCATGGTTATATTTGGCCGTTGCCCCGACAAGATAACCGACCATTCCTGCCCGTGCACTCAGCTGACTGTCCCGGACAAGCGATGACAATGCTGCACCACCACTTAGGCCAATCCTGAGCTGTGCGAAAGATGCAGTACTCATACAAATGAATAGGCTCACCACACATATTATTTTTAACTTTGTCATGTTCGAATATTTGCTACCTCCATTTACAGATTTAAAATTGATCCTGGAAAATTGAATTTACCTTGATCCATTCATGCTGAAACTTACTCTCTTTATTCAAACTTTTAAAATATTATGGATAAAAAAACGCGCAACAGCAAAGAAGTGGTGTACGACCCTGTGTGCTATCGGATATTTCTATCCGACAAAAAACCAGAAGCTGATAAAATTATTGGTGACGTTGATTGTCAGGAGGAAACACCTGACAGCACAGTGGAGACAGCTGACAGCGCAATAAATGAACGTCATTACGACGTTATCACATTTTTTTTTAAAACGCACAAATTTCAATGACGTTATTTGTTCCGTCATTCAGAGGGAGGTATCGACCGATGAATCTTTTTGAAATGTCATTAAGACTCTTCGCTTCGCTCAGAGTGACGACGAGTTTTT
>JAUUZS010000488.1 GCA_030589835.1 Cyclobacteriaceae bacterium | reverse complement strand
CATTGGCAACAGATTTCACCAGTAATGAGATTGTAGGACAAAAGCAAAAAAAAGCCCAGACTCGGGGATATAAAATGCAAATACATCACTCCACCCTAATCTCCACCGATTTCTGTTCGTTTTTCTTGAAGGTCACATAAAAGCTATTTCCGAATCCGGCATTCAAGAAGGCAGTTTGCCCGTTGACCTTTACGGATGTTATGCCCATCCGGTTCCTGAATTCGATGCGTTGCTCCTTCATACTGGTGATGTTTGCTTTAATGACTCCCTGCTGCAGATCCCATTCAAGATGATCTACGGTAGCAAAGGTCCGGCATTTCACTCCATCAATCGATCCCGTTGGCATCTTCTTCGATAAAGCGGGCAAGAGTTCGATCTCACCGGGTTTCGAAAATACGAGCATTTCCATGATCACTGCAGGAAGACTGCAAAGCATATCGGAATTGTATATTCTTCCCGGATTGTGTGAGGTAAACAAACTGGTATAGAGGTAATCGTTGCTCATCATAAATCGCAAATTACCATAGACCAACTCCGGCAACTTGAGTCGTGCTCCGATCAGAGCCATATGCGCAAGTCCGTGCGCCGATCCGTTGCCCCGACCCTTCAATTCCGCTGCCTTTTTTGCCGCATCAAAAAGTGCTCTATCCCCATCAGGACTAATCTCCAGTCCCGGCCATACCGGATACAAATGACTGACATGCCTGTGATCGTAATTGTCCTTTAGAGCCGGATGTGCCCATTCTTTCAGAGCGCCATCTTCATTGATCAGATACGGGGGCAGTTTTTCCAGCATGGCCTCCCATTTTGGTATTTCATCTGCGTCTTTGTTCAACACTCCGGCACTGTAAATCAAATTGCTAAGCAGTTCTTTGGTCGAAGCAATGTCCATAGTGGCATTTACACTCGTGGGGGACTCATGCCCCAAAGGGGTGTTTTCCGGCGAATAGGAAGGGGTAAAAATATACTTGCCATTATCATCCGTCTCGGTCAAAAAATCCTCAAAAAACAAGGCGGTCAATTTCATCATTGGGTAAATGCGATCTAAAAAAGTGGAGTCACCGGAAGTGAGGTAATATTCAAAGCTGGGAGACAGCAACCATTCCGCTCCGGAAACCCAGAAATGACCTGGAAAGCCCTGGTTAAAGTGGGTGTGCAAATTCCTTCTTCCGGAAGTCCTTGTTCCGGCCAAATACCCCCTGGCCCCATATAGCCGTATTGCATTTTTCTCCCAATCTGGAGCAATCCGTTCCAACAACTGTGTATAGCTTTCGATACTTTCAGGCAAGTTGCCCAAATTAGCCGATGAGATTTGAAGGTTAATATTTGCATCGAGTGTAAAATCACCCGACCATGCAGGCCGCCATTCGCCATTCCATATTCCTATCAGGTTTGGCGGGTTGTCCCCACTGGAACTGATCAGGGCATACCTGCCCATATCAAACATGGTTTCCAGCAATTCATGGCTTACACCATCCTGCATATTCTTTTGCTCGGCAATAAGTGCCTCAGCACTTTTTGTTCTATCGGCTCTATCTGTCAGATCAAGGGAGACCCGATTGAACATGTTGCTATGTATTGCTTTATGCCTATCAAGAAGATTGGGATACTTAAGGATAAAACCTCGTAAATAGTTCTCAATCTCCTGCATCTTGCTTATTCTGTATTGCTCTAACGGTTCCAGTTTGGTCAATAACAACACATGATCCGCTTTTTCTATGATCACTGAATCTCCATTCGAACTCGTTTTCCCTCCTTTCTGGATCACATAAGTGACAGCTTCGTAACCTCTTTGATTTAAGGTATATCCACCCCTATACACCAGAAGGTTTGAATTGACGAGTGTGACGGGCTTAGCAATATTCAGCTCGCCACCTTGAGAGGACCATCTCTTTTCATTGGAGTTTTGAAATCGCAGGGAAACGGAGCAATTTATTTTCTTTGCGTCGTTTGACCTGATCTCCTGAACCACCACGTAATCTGATCTGGAGACAAAGGAATTTCGTTCCCAGGCACCCGTGCTGTCTTCCCAGCTCACTTTTATTTCTCCTGAAGTAAAATCTACAGATCTTTTGTAGTCCGTAATTTCTCCATGTTGCTTTTGGTATATTTTCATCACCATCGCCGGATGATAGGGATCAGTCCACAGAAGCTCCTTAAGTCCTTCTCTTTTTGCCCTGTTAATGGAGAACTCGGTGGCTTCAGCATATTTCCCTTCGGCAATTAAGCTACGCGTTTCGTCTAAATATCTGGCAATATCCGGTGGTTCTACCTCTTCACTTCCAATGGGCTCATACAGCAACTCGTGATTAAATATGATTTGCTCATTTTCCGGTTCACCAAAGACCATAATACCTACTGAACCATTCCCACTAATCAGGGCATCTTGCCATCGGGTAGCCGGTTTTTCACTGTACATCCCTCGCTTGGGTGATGACTGTGCCAACATATCCGAGAAAGGGAAAAAGCAATATGCTACTGCCAGGAATAGTAAAATAAAAAAGTGCGCTTTGTTCATGCCTATAATATTAATAAAAAAATCCTCCTACTCATGATATTACGGAGGATTAATGTTTGTTGTGCTTTTAAAAATAATGAGGAAATATTGGTTGGAAAAATGGAATGATGGAATAGTATCATTCAACATTATAAGAATGAATCTTCCCAACCTCCATTTTTCACCTTTTCTTGTAAAGATTTTATCAACTGGATTAACTCATTTTCTGTTTTAAAATGGAGTTTATCCAATTTTTCATAGCTCTCCTCTGTGATTTGACCTGCTTTATAAAAACTATAAATACTAGAGTGAAATTCTCCACTTGACCCTAACGCTATATTTAAAAAATTGAGATATTCCTTAATACTCTTTCTCGAATACCCTTCGGCAATATTTCTGCTGATGCTATGGGAACTATCAATACAATTTCCTGCTGTTCTCTTTAATTCAAATGGGAATTTCATTAGGAATTTACATGTAAGCACATACAAGTCAATTGCATCATTCCAGACTCTCAATTTCTATATCCTCGATTTATATTTTTCCTTTCCATCTTTCCACTATTCCATTATTCCTAATTTTCACTATTCCATCATTCCACTATTCCACTATTCCATCATTCCCTTCCTCAACCAACTTCCCTACTCCTTCAGTTTCCAGCTTGAAAACAATCGCCATATCATTCGTTTTTTCATCCGGTAAGGATATTTTCAAACCTTCATCTTTCATCTTCCAATTCACATTGCCATCAAAACCGAGCAGAGAAACATTCGTGACTTTCAGATCACCATCAATTTTTCCTTTAGCAAAGGTCTCCAGCAACACAGATTCGTCGTCGGGCCAGCCAAAGAATGTCGCATAAACTGTATTTCCTTTACTGGTATAACGCATGTCTTTATTGGAATAAACCAGTTTCGAGAACGCATTGTGGTTCTTGAAATGACCATCAGGCTCTTTGGTAGGTCCTTCTCCAAATGTGATCCAAGGGCGGGTTTCATAAATCGCCTCTCCATTAGTATTGAGCCACTCCCCTATTTCCAATAACACATTTCGTTGATCATCAGGAATAGTTCCGTTAGCCATGGGTGATATATTTAATAAGAGCACGCCATTTTTGCTCACTATATCGACCAACACATGAACGAGGTCTTTGGTCGGTTTTATCTTCAGGTTTTCAGTATAACACCAACTTCCATAACTTACCGTTTCATCCGTCATCCAGGATTGTTCTCCCATTTTATTCATACGGGATTTTTCAAGATCATTTAAGCTAAAATCTAAAGGAAGATCTTCCTGCTTTCTTATGATCACTACTTCTTTTCCGAGTTTATCGGCTTCATTCAGGTAGTATGCTGCAAACTCAGCACGTTTCT
>JAUUZS010000105.1 GCA_030589835.1 Cyclobacteriaceae bacterium | reverse complement strand
GCGGAGGGACTACCGCAAAGCACCCACCACAGGCATTTCTGGCTATTGAAACAACTCCAAGTCCGTTTCTGGCATTGTTTCTTATTTTATTGTAGGAATTGAGTAAGCGGTCTTCAACTTTGTCGGAGGCTTTTTCCCTGTTTTCCTTTAGCTTATTTTCTTCCTCCATGCTTTCGGAAGTGATCATGATCAGTTCTTTTTTCTTGCTGTCAAGATCTTTTCCCCTTTCATCCAGGACGCTATCGGTTTCGCCTATTTCTACTTTTTTGGCTTCAATTCGTACCCATGCTTCTTTGATGCGCTTTTCACAAATTTGAATTTCCAATGTTTGCAGCTCATTTTCTTTCGTGATCGCATCATATTCCCTGTTATTTCTAACATTCATCTGCTGCTCTCCATATTTTTTAATCAGCTTCTCGGCCTCTACGATAGCATTTTTATTATTAGCTATCTGCTCATTCTGTTCATCTATTTCAGAATTGTATTTCGCGATTCTCGTTTCATAGCCTACGATTTCATCTTCTAAATCTCCAACCTCCTCAGGCAATGCCCCTCTCACTTTGACGATATCGTCTAGCTTAGAATCTAATTGTTGGAGTTTTTTTAAGGAATCAAGTTTTTGTGCAACAGTACTTTCCATTAATAATTATGCGTAAAATATTGGATTTGAATTCACTTCCGTAAAATGGAGTGCAATATTAGCAAATTTTTTGCTTATATTTTCATAAATTAATTCTTTTGTGAATTGCTCGCTTTCATAATGCCCCACATCAGCAATAATGATGCGGTCTTCAGCATCAAAAAACTCGTGATATTTAAAATCCCCACTTATAAAAATATCCGCTTCCCGTGCCATCGCATCCGGCAGTAAAAAGCTTCCTGCACCACCACAAAGGGCGACTTTTTTGATCTTATCCTTTACCAAAGCGGTATGGCGGATAACTTTTGCAGAGAGATTATTTTTTAGTTGAATTAAGAACCTGGCAGCTTTTATGGGATGCTGAAGCTCCCCAATCATTCCGGCACCAACATCAGTATTTTTATTGGCAATATCGTGTAGATAGTATGCGACATCTTCGTATGGATGGGCATCAAATAAAGCGGTCACGATTTTGGTTTTCAAATGTGCGGGAAAAATCATTTCTATACGATCCTCAGTTACCTTTTCAGGAACGCCAATTTCGCCAATTAGTGGGTTTGCCTCACCAGAGGGAAGAAACGAACCAATTCCTTCTGTTCGAAAGCTGCAATTTTTGTAGTTCCCGATCATTCCGGCGCCTGCAGCATGAAGCGACGCTAATACATTTTCTGTATGCTTTTTGGGAATAAATGTAGTGAGCTTGGTGAGCGTATCTTTTTTAGGACGTAATATGTGGGTATTGATAAGTCCCAATTTATCTGCAATTTTTTTATTTACACCATGTGCTACATTGTCCAGATTGGTGTGTATGGCATAGATGGCGATGTCATTTTTTATGGCCTTAATTACAGTGCGTTCGATATAATTGCTGCCGGTCAATTTTTTCAGACCCCGAAACAAAATGGGATGATGGGCTATAATCAAATTGCAGTTTTTTTGAATCGCCTCGTCAATAACCTCTTCTATGCAATCCAGGGTGATGATTGCCCCTTTCAATTCACCATGCTGGTCTCCGGTTAGGAGCCCCGAATTATCGTATTCTTCCTGGTAAGCTGGTGGTGCGAAAGTTTCCAAATATTGGAGGATGTCTTTTATTTTAGTCATAATTGTAGAACCTTTGCGCTGGCTCAAAAATAATAAATTCCATCTTTTGATCATGCCTATTATCAGAATACTTCTTCTGCCTTTTGCTTTTTTGTATAAAATGATTGCTGATATCAGGAATCTTCTTTATGATAAGGGAATCTTAAGATCGACTGTTTTTGACCGTTTTGTGATAAGTGTTGGAAATTTGACCGTTGGGGGTACGGGCAAGACACCCTTTGTGGAATTACTGGTTCGTGAAATGAAAACCAAGCACCGCCTTGCAGTTTTGAGCAGGGGATATAAACGTAAGACACGTGGGTTTAGGTTGGCTGATGATAGCGATGATTCGAGGACCCTGGGTGATGAGCCGTTTCAGTATTTTACAAAATTCGGAAAAGAAATGGCGGTTGCGGTAGGAGAGGACAGGGCCTTGGCCATTCCCCGGATTATATCATATGATAAAAATATTAATATTATAATTCTGGATGACGCCTATCAGCATCGCAGTGTAACACCGCAATTAAATATTTTGCTCAATGATTATCATCGGCCATTTTATGAAGATCATGTAATGCCTTCGGGTTTATTGCGTGAATCGCGTAAACATGCAAAAAGAGCAGATATGGTGGTGGTTACCAAATGTCCTAAAGGGCTTAATAAAAAAGAAATAGACAATATCAAATGGCGTATTGGCAGCTATTTGGGAAAAAATAAATCTGTTTTTTTTACTGGAATTAATTATTTGCAGCCTCAAAAGTTATTTGGGGGTCAAGACTTTTCAGAAAATGTATTCCTATTCTCCGGAATAGCCAATGCCGTCCCTTTGGAAAACCATGTAAAAAAGCATTATAATTTGCAGGGCCACCGAAAATTTCCCGACCATTATTTTTTTACCGAACAGGACTTATTGGGTTTGATAAAGTCTTATAATCAAATAGAATCTGATCATAAATGCCTGCTTACAACAGAAAAAGATATGGTCCGCCTTGTCAGCATGAAGGAATCGGCGAGATTATTGCTTGATTATCCTGTATTTTATTTGCCAATTGAATTGTATTTTTTAGAAAATGGAGATTGTTTTGCCAGCGAATTAGAAAATAAGATAAAGATGGGGATTGATAATTTGGCGATTAATGTGTAATAATATGCTGAGGAGGAGTGGATTAATCATTTTTTTAACGGTAGTATTTAGCAATGTTTTTGCACAGAGCAATATAGTTGATGACTCCACCATGCAGGTATATGGCCCCTACACGACATTATTCCAAACGTTTGAAGACATAAAATCTAATCGTGATTACCTTCACAAGGTAGATTCTACCGTTGGAAATATGCACAACTTCAATTTGGTGGAGAAGTACGATCACAAGTACCAAAACCTTGGGAATATGGGTACTGCACTCCGTCCGATATTTTACAGCCCACCCACACATGTAGGCATCCGCTCTGGTTTCGATGCCTATGTGCCGTATTATATTTCGGCAGATAAAATTGAGTTCTTTGACACAAAATCCCCTTATACCCCATTGGATATTGGATTGGGAGGAGGAGGGAGAGCCCTGACGAATATAAAGCACACCCGAAATGTCACACCTTATTGGAATGCAGGATTTCACTTCCGAAAAATTAATGCCGACAAGCAAGTTGCATCAGGCGGGAAAGGGGATAATCAGACAGCATCTACATCATTTTACGTACATACGGATTATCAGACCATGGATGGGAAATATCACGGCTTAGCCAGTTTGTCCAGGATGAACCATAAAGTTTGGGAGCAAGGAGGAATTACAATAGCGGATGATGAACCCATTAATTCTTATTTTGATGAGAATGCAGATGTCAATCTCAATAATGCACAGAGCCAGGATTTCAGAATTGGATTACATATTTACAATCAGTATAAGATACGGGATGAATTTCAGCTTTATCAATCATTTGAATACATTCAGAACCGGAATTTTTTTACTAATATTCCTTTGATCTCCTCTGATACAGCTTTTTATGGCCAAGTACTTATCAACCTGGATTCCACCACAGATCAATCTCAAACCAATCAGCTGGTCAATGAGTTTGGCGTGAAAGGCGACTATGCAAAAATGTTCTATCGCTTTTTTACTAAATTCAGGAATGTAAAGCATTTCTCGAGGTACCAGCCTGGTAATCAGTTGTTCTTTGAGAATTCCGGAGGCTTTGATTTGCGCTATGATTTTGATTCCCTGCAAAATATCCGAGCAAATGGGGAATACATTTTAGGTGGATTTTACCGGTTTGGCGGGTCGTATTTCATGAAATTTTTTACGGTCGAATATTGGCGTACCCAATCAAGACCCGGAATCATCGAGGATAGCTATTTTGGCAATCACTATGAATGGGAAAATAACTTTGCCACACCGGCATCTGATTTGCTGAAGGGAAGCCTGATTTATAAAAACAAAGTCTTAAGGATTGAGCCCTTTGCATCCATTACCAATGTGAAAAATAATATTTACTATGGATATGACAAAGCTCCCTCTCAGGCCACAGGATCAGCACAGATTATAAATTTTGGCTTAAATCTGGATTTAGCCCTTGCAAATAGAATATTCTGGGAGAATGAAGCAATCTATACGCAAATTACTGGCGAGCAGGAGGCGGTCAATGCTTTCAGGATCCCGGATATATTTGTCAATTCTAAATTGTATTATGGGGATTATTGGTTTGAAGGTAAAATTTACATCACTTTTGGTATCGATGCACATTACAAGAGTGATTATTATGCCCCGGGGTATAATCCGGTTGTGCAACAATTCTTTTTGCAGGATGATTTTATGATTCCTGCATATATAGTTGCCGACGCCTTTCTGGAGTTTCAGATCGAGCATGTTTCTGTATATTTGAAATTTGAGCACATCAACCAATCCCCAAGCGACGGATATTTCACCCATCCATACTATATTGGGCAGCCACGTATTTTTGATGCCGGAGTACGCTGGATGTTTTTTAATTGAAGTCTGTCCATAATGTCTGATTTCTGCGTTATGCTTGTTTCTGAAAAACTCATCCCGATGATACTGTTGGGGCTCAAATTTTTCGAGCTTCGCAAGCCCCTGTGCACTGAACTAAGGAAGGCGAGGCTTGATCGCAATATTTCTGAATTATACATCGAGTACAAGGACAGGCCCAAATTAACATTTAAACCCTCAAAGAGAATTAATATCAGAACTCAGTAAATTCACCATGTTGCCAAGAAATATCGCAGATTTAAATGTAGCCGGAATAATGGAATATGGGAATAATGGAACGAAAAAAGCATTCGTATACTTTTTTTCCAATCTTCCATTTTCCAACTTTCCATTTTAAATGGCAGAATTAATATTTAATTTGAAATTTACTAAGGCGATTTTGCGAAAAATACTGAGCTCAGAATATTGACCGATCAGGTTTTTTGTTTCTTCTTTTTAGCAGCCGGGAAAAGGATATTATTAAGAATAAGCCGGTATCCGGCAGAATTCGGGTGAAGATTTAAATCTGTCGGTTCCTCGCCAACGCGATGCTGATAATCCTCCGGGTCATGACCGCCGTAAAAGGTCCAGAATCCTTTACCAAAAATCCCATGGAGATACTTTACCTCATCAAAGCCATTGGTTTCTCCCATAATCACAATATCAGACTTTACCAGTTTTTTCTTGTAACCGGTGGTTTGGCCCATGAACCCCTTGATGATTTTTTCATGGTTTTGAGTCAGCATGGTCGGGATAGGATCCCATTTGGCAGAAAATTCAAACAAGGTAAAATAGTCATTATTTTGAGTAAGCCCTCGTGCCGCAGGTTGGTTGTCAATATCAGAATATTCGTATTCAATGGGATTCATTCTCAGTTTAAAATCTTTAAAGGCAAAGGTTTTGGAATAATCAAGTCTTTTCTGGGCATCAAGATCCGGAGGGTCGCCATCATATACAGATCCAACGATATCCACTCCTTCAGCTGCCAAAGCTATATCGTATGTATCAGTGGCAGAGCACATTGCAAAAAGAAACCCTCCGCCAGCAACGAAGGTTTGAATTTTCTTTACTACCGCCAATTTCAGCTCCGATACTTTGGTGTAGCCATGCTTTTTGGCCGATTCATTAAGCTCCATTTTTTGCTTGCGATACCAGGGAAAATTCGCATAATTTCCTTCGAATTTTCCGAATTGACCCGTAAAATCTTCATGGTGCAAGTGCAGCCAATCGTATCTTGGCAGTTCGTCATACATTAGCTCATCGTCAAAAATCACATCATAGGGAATTTCGGCATAGGTGAGTACAAGTGTAACAGCGTCATCCCAGGGGAGGGCGCTTTTTGGTGAATACACTGCAACGCGAGGTGCTTTTTCCAGTTTCATGATATCGGTATTGGAGGCTGGATTGGCAATTTCAGTAAGGATCTGGTTGTGCTCCGCATCAGAAATTATCGTGTAGCTTACTCCCCTGATAATCAGTTCATTTTCTATTTTTTGAAAATAGTCCATCATAAAGCTTCCCCCCTTATGATTTAGTAGCCAATCTACTTCAACGCCCTGTTCGATTGCCCAATAGGCAATGCCATAGGCCTTCAGGTGATTGGCCTGGGTGTTATCCATTGATATAAAAATGGTGTTGGCCTGTAAATTTGACGAGGCAATACTCAGAATTGCGAAATATGTAATAAACTTTAAATGCATTTTAAAATCCTTTTCGACCGATGATGTACGTATAACGAAATTAAAATAATAATAGTTAGATAAACCAATAGCATATTTTAATTTTATACAAATTCAAAAGTATGAATTTAAAAGAAAATTTCAGAGAAGGAGCAAAATCTATTAAAACCAATTTGCTGAGAACGATACTCACGGCATCCATTATTGCAATTGGTATAACGTCGCTGGTGGGCATTCTCACTGCTATAGATGGAATAAAAGCATCGATCGATACGAGCTTTTCGAGTTTGGGAGCCAATACATTTGATATTCGCAGAAAATGGCCTGATAGGACCGTACAGGAAGGCAAAGAGCAAAAGCAATACCCATTGCTGCAAAAGGATGAAGTGATGGAATTTAAGTCCAGGTTCACCGATGGGACCCCTACTGTGCATTTTTATGTCTCCGGAACAGCAGAGATAAAAAGGCTTTCAGAAAAAACTACGCCTAATTTCAGGATCCAGGGAATTGATGAAAATTATATGGTGATCAGGAATTACAATATTGAAAGTGGTAGAAATTTCACCCAATTTGATATACAAAATGGGGTCAACTATGTGCTGATTGGAAAGGAAGTGGTTAAAAGCTTGTTTAAAAACGAAGATCCGATCAATAAAAAGATTTCCTTTTATGGAAGTAAGTTTATTGTGATTGGCGTATTGGAGGAAAAAGGAGGTTTTGGAGGAAATACTTCATCGGACAGAACGGTTTTCCTTCCTTTTAAAAATGCAATTCGTATTGCCAGAAGGGGCTATATAGATTACAGGATTACAATAAGTTTAAGCGATCCGACGAAAATGGAGCATTCTATAGGAGAGGCCACAAGCCTAATGCGCAAAATACGCCGGGATGCTATTGGGGAAGAAGAATCTTTTGAGATTAGCGCCAATATAACAATGGAGGAGGAGCTTGATGAGCTTTCTTCGTATCTGAAAATAGGAGGTTTTTCCATCGGGTTCATCACACTTATCGGGGCATCCATTGGGCTAATGAATATTATGCTCGTATCGGTTACAGAAAGAACTAGGGAAATCGGTATCCGTAAAGCAATTGGCGCTACGCCGATGAAAATAAGACTTCAATTCCTGATTGAGGCTATTTTGATATGCATTTTAGGGGGAATAGGAGGTATAATATTTGGATTGGCAATTGGCAACTTAGTTGCGAACCTCATTGAGGCGGGTACTTTTGTGGCCCCTTGGGAATGGGTGTTTATGGGTTTTGCGGTTTGTCTTTTTGTCGGCATAGTTTCCGGCTATTATCCTGCTTATAAGGCTTCTAAGCTAGACCCTATCGATGCATTGAGGTACGAGTAGATAATCAGAGTTTCGGTTGAATTTGCTTAATTTTTTATGGCATCACCGTTGGTTTTTTTGTTTATCATATCCAAAATAACGCTTGATCCGTACCAGCCATCATAAGAATTGTAAAATCCAGAAAGAATTCGGTGGGCAATGTGGGAAAGGATCAATTCATCATCAGATTTATTTTCTTTGCCAACCCAAAATATACGGTCTTTGTCGTTTTTCATGTCTTCCACATATTTTTTGGCCTGTTGGTATTGCTCTGTAGAATAGGTGATTTTGAAAGTAGTATCAACGGTATGCATATCTTGCTCGATTAAAATGGTTATTTAATAAATAGCAATCAATCCTGGTGCCAACTTGTATATGCCATATAATCAGGAAGATACAATGATGTCTTTCCTGTTATGGTGTTCATTCCGGCACACTGGTGGTCTCTACCGGACACCGTTTAGAAAAGAAAAGGCCTGTGATTCAAGCGAAAATCACAGGCCTTTTTTGTAATAAGAAGATATTTTATCAGCAATACTCTTCAAAAATACCCGAAAGGTGATCTTCGATAAGCTCTGCCGATCGGCCTTCTATGTGGTGCCTTTCTACAAAATGTACCAATTCACCATCTTTAAATAATGCAATTGATGGAGATGAAGGAGGGAAGGGAAGCGTATATTCCCTTACTTTAGCAGTAGCTTCCTGATCAACTCCCGCAAACACGGTAGCCAGGTGATTTGGCTTTTTAGCAGATTTTTGAAGTGCCATGGCTACTCCGGGCCTGGCAGTACCAGCGGCACAGCCACAAACGGAGTTGATTACCACCAAGGTAGTGCCTTGTTTTTCATTTAGATGACTGTCAACCTCAGCGGCACTTTTTAATTCATCGAAGCCGACATTTGTCAATTCTGCCCGCATGGGGCGTACTAATTCTTCTGGATACATAACGATACAACAATTATTATTTAATTAAATAAATCCTAACTCAAGCTTTGCAGCTTCCGACATCATGTCCGGACTATAAGGCGGGTCGAATGTAATTTCTACCTGGACATCATTGACTTGCTTTAGCTGCTTAATTTTGCTCTCTACCTCACTGGGGATCGTTTCTGCCGCCGGGCAGGCAGGCGAAGTGAGTGTCATTTTGACTAATATATTATTGATGGGATATACCGAAACTTCATAAATAAGACCTAAATCATAAATATCAACAGGGATTTCAGGATCATAAACTGTTTTTATGGCATCCATAACCCTTTCCTTCAATGATTCTTCCACTTCTTTCGTTTCCATAATTACTTAACTCAGTTTACTTTTATATGCCAATGCATACATCTTCATCTGTTTGATCATTGCCACCAGACCGTTTGATCTTTGAGACCCAATGAACCGCCCCATACCGATTTTTTCTATAAAATATAAATCTGCTTTTAATACCGCATCAATGGTTTGGCCGGACAGCACTCTTATTAACAAACTTATTAGCCCTTTAGTTATATCTGTGTTGCTATCGGCATTAAATAGGATTCGTTCCCCCTTGAGATCTGCTGTCAGCCATACTTTCGATTGGCACCCTTTGATGATGTTTTCTTCTATTTTATGTTCGTCATTCAATTCAGGCAAACTTTGTCCCAATTCCATAATGTAAAATATGGCACTCTCACGATCATCCCCAAGAATTGAAAACTCATCAATAATTTCGTTTTGTAAATCTTCTGCCGAAGCGGATTGGGTTTCTTTTATCTCCATTTTTCTACGATTTGTTTTAAACTTTCCACAAAAATAGAGACTTCTTCTAATGTATTATATATAGAAAACGAAATCCTAACCGTTCCATCGATGCCAAACTTATGCATCAAAGGTTGTGTGCAATGATGTCCGGTACGTACAGCAATTCCTTTTGCATCCAGCATCATACCAATATCAAAATGATGAAGGCCTTCTATAATAAAAGAAATCACGCCAATTTTGCTTTTAGCCTCTCCTATGATTGTCATACCGGGAATTTCTTTCAGCCTTGATGTTGCTTCATCCAAAAGCGATTGTTCATAACTTAATATCTCCTGCTTATTCCCCAGTTGCTGAACGAATTTTAGCGCTTCATTAAAAGCAATTACATCGGCT
>JAUUZS010000209.1 GCA_030589835.1 Cyclobacteriaceae bacterium | reverse complement strand
CTATGTTGGTTTCCAGAAATCCTAAAGAAATTATTTTAACGGAAGTCGACATGATGAAGTCTACCAGCTCAGTTAAAAAGTTGAGGGTTTTATCTACCATGGCGATTTTGAAGGATCCGGCTTTATAAAAAGTCTTATCCAAGGAAGTGCGCTCCCAGAAGAAATCATAAAACTTCTTCATGGCCATTTCTGATACACCAACACCGATATTGCAATTCTTTACAAATTCATACAACTGAGCACTATTGCCACCTTCATATCCAAAGAGGTTAGCGGCAAGGACCAACGAAGTGGAATTTACCGTTTTTAGCGCCTTCACATCTATCGGTATCTGGTTTGCAGGAGTTTCCGGGGCAAAAGGAAGCTGCGCTTTTACCGTGGGCAATGAAATCGCAAAGGAGGTATTTGAATTATCAAAATAGGCATGAAGGGCATTTTCAAAAATATTGTCCAGCTCTATCAGTACATTTTGGGAAGGAGAATACTGGTAGTGAACATCAAATTGTTTGATGTCCGAGCTGCTCATGTTTATTTTAAATTCTTTGGTCTGGCTATCAATGGCGAGCGGCGATTCCATCATAAGGCTGGAATCAAATTTTATTTCCAATCCATCCAGCAACCAGATATAAACCCTGATCTTTGCATAGATTTCTATTTTATTGTTTGGTTGGAAATTAAGAAATGGTTCGTGCAGTAATTTGAACCTGTAACGGATTTTAAGGAAACTGTGTAAAGACTCAGGAATTTGATTTAGCGTATCAGGAGCCAGTTCTTCACTAAAATCTTTACTATCGTTGAAGGTGAGAAAATTATTGTAAAACATCGCACCTGAAACCTGGTTCAGGAAGTGTTCGTTGAGCAATAGGACGATATCGTAACCGGCAGTTTTCATGGCGTGCTATTTAATTTTGTAAACTTTTAAACAATTTTTACATGCTTTGTACCCTTCAGCAAGGGCCTCGTACATCACGAAAAATCCTTCACGATCCTCCATATCTATGTCTGAAATAAAGTGACATCCGAGCCTGTGTACCAACTTGGTTTCTTTATTTGCTATGTAAACAGGTACAGCAACTTTTTGGCTTTTTAGCTCATTCACGACCACATTAGTTGCGAATTCCACCACATTATCACTGATATTGAGTGTGGTATCAGATAATCCAAGGGTAAATCCATATACATTTTTCTTTGCAAGGATTAGCGATGGAGATACCACAATAGGAGGAATTCTCTCAAGTATTTTATCCTTAAGAAAAAGCATGAGTTTTGCCCAGGTGTTGTCAGAAAATGTAGCTCCTTTTTTGTTAAATTCAATTTTGAAATCGGCTTCCGTAACCTTAACGGCAATATTGTTGTCCTCATTAATAATTAATGCTCCCTGAGCAGTATTTACCTTGATGGCAAAGGTGTTTTTTACACCAAGGATTTTCCTGTTTTCATCAATTCTTTTAATCGTAATATCATCTTTCCATGGTGTCCAATGATCCGGAATAAAAGAGCTGGTGTCGATATCCGTTTCTCGAGTAACATCCGCAAATACATCTGCAAAAATATCTGCCTCAAAGTTTAAGTCACTAATTTCTACTAAATCATCATGCTTAAAGTCAAGTTCCGGCATGTCATTGACCGTAACGGTACCGCCATAGTTTAATTCCACATTTTCATAATCGGTCTCCCGCTGTAAAAAACCAAGTGTGGCTATACGTATTGCGCCATCTACGGTGTCACCAATAGGATTGGCAAATCCAATATCTGTCTGAAGATCGAAAGTCTGCTTTTTGTCGAACGTCGTGTTTGTCCACCAAAAGTCGAATGTTTTTAATATCGCATCTTCATTAATGGCAATGTAGCAATCCCTGCCCTGGGTCAGGTTAATTATCCCCGCCATAGAGCCATTGCTATGGAATAGACTGATGCCGGCGCACATCACAGTATTATCCAGTATCTTAACAGCCACCTTGCCGACGGGTAATTTATACGCCTCACCTACAGGCATATAGGGTAAGGTTAAGCCGTCCAGCGCGATGGGGATTTCCAATTCTTTAATTTCATTTTTAAAATATTCATCAATTATTTCGTGAATAATGAAATTTAGTTTTGTCTTAAATTTATGGCTCAGATGGTACTTACTATTGATATGAATATCGGTTATCTTAGCCTCATACAATTCAAAGTACATTTTCTGATTTTCGAGGTCAAAACGAACCATACTTCGTGCATAAAAACCAATACTGAATTTCAGCTTAATGCCAGAAAGGACTGTTAGATCCAATGATGCCGAAAAGCGAAGAAATATTTCATCCTCTCCTCTGAAATCAACAAAAGGCTCGTTGTCCAATGAAACCTTATAATCGAAGGTGGTATACGGTTTCATATTTGCCGGAAGATTACCATCAACCTCGTAAGTATCTTCAATTTTCAGCATGCCTGAATAAAATACCATAGCCAGTGCTTTATTCAGCGCCTTTTCATGTAATTGTACAATGATATCAAAATTGCCTGTTGCCATATTGGTGATGTTAGTAGTTATATATGTAATCTTAGCCGGATCTTTATTTTCAGCTAATAGCGCTCAAGTATAAAGACCGCTAAAACCCTATCTTATTGAATCGACTTTGTAGTCACAATACATTGCAATTTTATGTGTCATAGTTATGGTGTACACCTGGTGCTTTCAAGAACCCAGTTTACAATAACAGTGCATATAAAATTCAATTATTATTTACCATTGTGTGTAACAATCCTTTCTGTCTGCTTATCTGGCCAGAAGGTTTTAGGCGCCACTGTGCCGCTTATCGCCTGGCAATATTGCCAAAGGGCATTGTTGCGTTGTCCCTTAAGCTAATTTAGAAAAAAAATCGTGACTATTATATTCATTGCCAGGATATTATGCTTTTTATCTCGTAGGGGATCGTAAAACAAATTGGCAAAACGATCTTGTTGTAGCTCAGGCGGTGATAAAATATTTAAAAGAAGTGCTAGAATAATTATATGGATATTTATCTGTGGCCAATAACAAAATAGGCATTAATCCTCTTGTCATGATTCATTTTAGAAGCAATGCCTTTGCAGAATAACATAAACCAATAGCAATTCGACTGGCAATTGCTAATCATAAAATTAATTGTGAATGGTATAGAAACAAAAAACCCTTCAGAGTCAAATTCTGAAGGGTAAGGATAGTTTGTGAAACTTATCAGTGCGCACGAGAGGAGTCGAACCTCCACGCCCGTGAGAGCACCAGCCCCTCAAGCTGGCGTGTCTACCAGTTTCACCACGTGCGCAATTTTTTATTTGTGAGGGCAACAAAGGTAATACCTTTTTTACCTTTTGCAAATGACCTAATCTTCGGGGTGTATGACAAAAGTCCCTCAATCCAAAAAGTTCGATTTTTTGTTTTACCCCATTCAATCAAGCCAGCCTGCCGAGGCAGCGGAGCCAAAAAAGCGAACTTTTTGAGGGTCTCTTTCAGGGGATTTAGGGGTAAAATGGAAATTTTATCGTACACCCATTCTTTTGTCAACATTTTGTTTTAGCATCGCATCCATCATCTTGATCTATAAGACCAATCATGTATTTGTACTGCCCTTTAATCTGAAACTGACCGTTTTCAAAGCCATGAATGTTCCTTTCGATGAGACTTAATTTCATAATTAGCATACCAATTTGTACATTTCATAAAAATAATATACACCAAAGATTTTTTATCGATATGCGCCATCTACTATCCTTTATTTTTATTGCAGCTACATGCGTTCAGCCAGGTTTTTCTCAGGAAACAGATTTGGAAAGAGGCCTGATCTCCTACTACCCATTCGATGAAAATACTAACGATATGGTAGGGGGTAATCATGGCACAAACAACGGCGCTTCCCTCGAAGATGGGAGGTGTGGCGATATGGCTTACAGGTTCGAGGGTGGCCAGGATTATATCGATTTTGGCAATGACCGCTCGCTTAATGGCAATTGGAGTGGATTGACCCTTTCGGTTTGGGTACGGCCAGATGAAATATCAGAGCTTCAGCTGGCAACCATCATGGCAAAATGGGCTTTTGATACGGATAAAGACCATTTTGGATTGTGGATCAATAGCAGCTACAAAGTGATCATGGCAGTAAGCTCACCGGGTACCATGGAAAATGGAATTTTTAGTAAATCGGCTCTTGCCTACGACACATGGCAGCATATTGTGGCCACGTGGAGAAGGAATGGGGAAATCAGGATTTATATTGATGGCCAGCTTGATAAGGTTGGAAGACAGACAGGAAAAAATATTAACGTCAGGTCACCATTATCCTTGAAGCTGGGCAGGCAAGTGCATCGACGAAGCCGTCCCTATAGGGGCTGGCTTGATGAAGTGAGGATTTATAAAAGGGCTTTATATCCAAATGAAATTGATATGCTTTACCAACAGGGGAAGGCTGTTTGTGAAAAAGTATATGTCAAAGGCCGTGTATTAAATAAAAAGACCAATGAACCCATACCCGCTACGGTGGTGTTTGAAAACATGAAAGACGGAAGCATTTATGAAAAAGTCGCAACCCAGGGACCGGATGCAGCATACGAATTAATTCTTCCGCTGGGCAATAAATTTGGGGTTTTTGCGGATACAGAAAATTTTATGTCCGAGAATCAAATTATCAGTACACGGAATAGGGTATTGAATGAAGTAATAGAACGCGATCTTTTTGTGGTTCCTCTTGAAGTAGGGCAATCCATCAGGCTTAACAACATTTTCTTTGAATCGGGTCTGGCCACCCTCAGTCAGGATTCATTTCATGAATTGAATCGAATACTGCCCTATTTTGAAAAATTTTCTAGTTTAAAAATAGAAATATCAGGACATACCGATGCTATTGGTTCCGAGGAAGCAAACAAGCTTTTGTCCGAGAAAAGGGCCAATTCCGTTAAGGAGTATTTCAACAGAAATGGAGTTCAGATAAATAAAATCGAAGCCATTGGTTATGGCGAGTCAACGCCGGTAGCTACAAATGACACGGAGCAGGGCAGGAAGTTAAACCGAAGGGTGGAATTTAAAGTTCTTGAAAAGTAGATCGGAGCTCAAACAAAAACTCTGGATCGTAGGTTTATACACCAAGCATTTTTATTCTGACATGAAATATTTTATAATCTCAAGCTCATTTATTTTCTTTTTATCCTTGACCTCCGGATTTGCACAAAATTCTAAAAAGGAGGCTAAAGAAAAGAGAAAGCAGGAGCAATATGATTTGATCAAAAAGCTTGTTCTGGAAGAAAAATATGAGTTCATAGGAAGAAAGGCCAATCCGCAAAGCGGACGGCAAATCGATCTGACCACCAGGAGTAATTATTTAAGGATTAGTAGTGGAAAAGCGCATGCTAGCATGCCTTATTTTGGCAGGGCATTTAGTGGTGGGTATTCCAACAGTGACGGAGGAGTGAAATTTGAGGGGCCGATGGAAAATTTTAGTGTACAGGAAAACGATAAAAAAAGAAGGATCATTATCGGGTTTACGACGAAGTCAGCAGATGACTCCTACAATTGCACCCTTACCATTTCAGGAATGGAAAGCGCTTCACTTTCTGTTTCAAGCAGCAAAAGGCAAACGATAAGCTATACCGGAATTGTTCGGGAATTGCAGAAAAACGAATAATGCTCATTTCCCGGAACAAATGAGGTTCAATGTGCATTTCAAAGGCATGTGATAGCGTTGGGTTTTCATTGCAATACTCAGCGTAATTAAAGGGTTATCACGCAAAGGTGCGCAAAGTATTCGCAGACCTGCCTGGCCGGCGAGGCAGGGTTACGCAAAGTGTAATTTTATTACCTCTCCCCACACCCTCAGCAGAAGGGATGATGTGCCTGGCGTAACGACAATTCAATCACGCCACGAAGTGGCAGCTTATTTCAGCCCAACGGCAAGGCCTTGGGGAAAAAGTAAACGACATTCCATTTTCGCCATGAAAGGGTAGCTTAATCTGTCCACAAATATCGCTCATGCAACGAAGGACAGCTTCGCTTCGGATGCTAGTATCTAATGCCCGCCTGGCGGCGAAGCAGGCACCTGAGACTTTCTCAGCAGACCCCAGTTACGCTTTCAGCACTTGATTAATCCACATTAAAATAGTAGAAAGAAGAATTATGGAAGAATTGAATAATGGAAGAATTGAATTATGAAATAAAGAAAAGCCTATAACTCAAATGCATTTCAGAGCGCTCTTTTTTATTTCTCAATTCTTTATTCAAATGTTCAATTGTTTTTAATTCATTTGCAATTGACCTCCCACGAAGTGGCTTCAATTTCCAATTGATTTTGTACCTCTTACTGAAATGACCTGTA
Source organism: Cyclobacteriaceae bacterium (assembly GCA_030589835.1). The sequence goes on along the minus strand of JAUUZS010000209.1, from coordinate 970 downwards.
TCCAATTCAATTATTCAATCTTCCATGTTCAAAATTTAATTACTTTTGTGGATTAATTCTAAAAACAATGATGAGGAGTGATATAGAACTAATGGCCCCGGCGGGCGATTTTGAGTCATTGAGGGCGGCGATACAAGGCGGCGCCAATGCGGTATATTTTGGAGTAGGTAAGCTGAACATGCGTTCTGGGTCTGCAAAAAACTTTACCATTGATGACCTTCCCAATATCACCGAAATTTGCCACAAAGCTCAGATCAAATCCTACCTCACACTCAATATTGTGATGTACGATGCCGAACTCGGTGACATGCAACATTTGGTCGTTAAGGCCAAAGAAGCAGGAATTTCAGCTATTATTGCTGCTGATCCTGCCGTGATTAACATCGTCCGTAGCCATGACATCCCTTTGCACATTTCCACCCAGGCGAACATCAGCAACATTGAAAGTGTAAAATTTTATTCCGGGTTTGCTAATGTGCTGGTGCTCGCAAGGGAATTGAGTACCGACCAGATGAAGCACATTTGTGAACACATCGAAAAAGAGGACATCAAAGGGCCTGGTGGTGAGCTCGTGCGTATTGAGGTCTTCATTCATGGCGCACTGTGTATGGCCATTTCTGGTAAATGTTATCTTAGCTTGCATCAAAGCAACAACTCAGCCAACCGGGGGGCATGCCGGCAGATATGCCGAAAAGGCTATGAGGTGACGGATCTTGAATCCAATGAAAAGCTCAACGTGGATCATGAATATATCATGTCTCCGAAAGACTTGTTCACACTTCCCTTTTTGGATAAAATTATTGATACAGGAGTAAAAATACTGAAAATCGAAGGAAGAGGCCGTTCGCCGGAGTACGTAAAAATTGTCACGCAATCCTATCATGAAGCTTTACTGGCCATGGAAAAAGGTGTATTCAATGAAGCATTCATCAAAGCTTCAGAAGAAAAACTAAAAACGGTATTCAACCGT
>JAUUZS010000104.1 GCA_030589835.1 Cyclobacteriaceae bacterium | reverse complement strand
CTGTTGACGCCGCATGTTTATATCCAAGTACGTTTCTACCAAATTCAATAACGGCAACCTGTAAACCAAGGCAAATCCCGAAAAATGGAATTTTGTTTTCCCTCGTATATTTCGCAGCAGTAATTTTCCCTTCAACACCTCTTTCTCCAAATCCGGGAGCAATTAATACACCATCATGTCCTGCAAGCAGTTCGGCAACACTATCATCGCCAATATCCTCAGAAGATATCCAGCTCACATTTACCTTGCATTCGTTTTTGGCCCCGGCGTGAATGAAGGACTCAGCTATTGACTTGTATGCATCATGGAGTTCTACATATTTACCAACTAAGGCGATATTAACCTCTTTGGTTGGATTTTTTAATCTCCCTAAAAACTCCTTCCATTGTTCCAGACCAGGTTCTTCTCCAATTGGGATATTAAAAATCTCCAATACCCGTTCATCTAATTTTTCTTTTCTCATCAGCAGCGGTACATCATATATTGTTTTGGCATCTATTGATGAGATCACACTATTGATTGGGACATTACAAAATAGGGCGAGCTTTTTTCTGATGTCGTTGTTGATGGCTCGTTCAGATCGGCAGACCAGGATATCTGGCTGTATTCCCGATTCCAATAATTTTTTGACAGAATGCTGTGTCGGTTTGGTTTTTAATTCACCGACAGCTTTCAGGTACGGGATCAAGGTAAGATGGATAACAATACAGTTCTCATGGCCAAGTTCCCACTTGGTCTGTCTGATGGCTTCAATAAAAGGTAAAGACTCAATGTCTCCGACTGACCCACCAATTTCAGTAATGATAACGTCAAAATCTCCATTGTGCCCAAGAGCCAGGAAATTTCTTTTTATTTCGTCCGTGATATGAGGAATCACCTGTACCGTTTTGCCCAGGTACTCCCCTTCACGCTCTTTGGTAATTACATTATTATAAATCCTTCCTGTGGTAACATTGTTCTTTTGGCTGGTGTTGGCAGCCAAAAAACGTTCATAATGGCCCAGATCCAAATCTGTTTCTGCCCCATCTTCTGTCACGTAGCACTCTCCATGTTCATATGGATTTAATGTTCCGGGATCGATATTGATATATGGATCAAACTTTTGAATAGTGACCTTCAATCCTCTGGCGGTTAATAGCTTTCCTAAAGATGCTGAAATGATTCCTTTACCGAGCGAAGATGTAACGCCTCCGGTGACAAAAATATACTTGACTTGACCCATAAGTGGAGAAAATAAAAATAGAATGAAACTTATGGGATACAAAATTAAGGGATTGATATTAATTAACTAAGTCAAAAGAATTTTAATTGAAAAATAATTTGAAATCGCCCTCTTATTTGATTGAAACAAGGTTTTGTACTCTTTGAGTTTTAATACTAAATTTGTAGGCAAATACGGGTATACCTGCTCTCAATGCAAGTTGAGGCTTTTTCACTTTCTATGAATTATTCACAACAAATAAAATCCAATCAGATACTTAAGTTAATAGGTGAGGTGGCCTGTGAAGTAGAAACCTATGTTGTAGGAGGATTTGTAAGGGATTTGATCATGGGCAGACCGTCAAAAGACATCGATGTAGTATGTGTGGGTAGTGGAATCGAATTGGCTAAAAACGTTGCAGCGCGTCTTCCTGGGAAAGTGAGTCTGAGTATTTTCAAAAACTTTGGAACAGCTCAAATAAAAATTGACGATCAGGATGTTGAATTCGTTGGCGCACGAAAGGAATCTTACCGGAGCGATTCCAGAAAGCCAATTGTTGAAGATGGCACCCTGGAAGATGACCAAAAGAGACGTGACTTTACCATAAATGCTCTGGCTATAAACCTAAATAGTGATCGCCTTGGTGAATTGATTGACCCTTTTGATGGTATAGGCGATATAAAACGTAAAGTCATTAAAACACCGCTCGATCCTTCGATCACTTTTTCTGACGACCCTTTGCGCATCATGCGTGCATTTCGTTTTGCAGCCCAACTCAATTTTGATATTGAGGCGGATACCTATGAGGCGACCACTTTAAACAAAGAAAGACTTACTATCGTTTCAAAAGAGCGAATTTCAGATGAGCTCAATAAGTTGATCCTGTCCCCAAACCCAGGATATGGATTTAATCTTATTTTTCATGCCGGTGTGCTGGAGGTCGTTTTCCCAGAGATGGCACGCCTTCAAGGCGTGAAAAACAAAGAAGGAAAGGGACATAAAGACAATTTTTTTCATACCATTAAGGTATTGGAAAATGTCGCCAAAAAATCGGATAACCTCTGGCTGAGGTGGGCTGCTATCCTTCATGATATTGCCAAGCCAAAAACGCAGCGTTTTGATAAAAAAGTAGGATGGACCTTTCACGGTCATGAGGAATTGGGCGCCAGAATGGTACCACAAATATTCAAGAAATTGAAATTGCCGCTCAACGAAAAAATGAAATATGTACAAAAACTGGTACGTCTTCATCTGCGTCCTATCGCATTGGTGAGTGATGAGATTACTGATTCGGCGCTAAGAAGGGTGTTGTTTGAAGCAGGAGATGATGTAAATGACCTGATGGATTTGTGTAGGGCAGATATTACCTCAAAAAACAACGTGAAGGTTGCCAGGTACTTAGGTAATTTTGACAAAGTAGAGCAAAAACTCAAGGAAATAGAAGCGCGTGACCACATCAAGAATTTTCAGCCCCCTGTTACGGGTGAAGTGATCATGGATTTTTTTAATATATCGCCTTCAAAAATTGTTGGGGAAATAAAAGATGAAATAAAAGAAGCTATATTGGAAGGCAATATTGGCAATAATTTTGATGAGGCATTGAAGTTGATGCAAGAAATTGGCAAATTGAAAGGGCTAACAAGAGGGAAATAAATTTTTTAAATATGAAAAATAAACTGATGAAAAAAGGATTAATGCTGATGGCAGCTGTTTTTATGGTGAATGTGGCCGTAAGTCAGAACAAAGAGATTCAAAACACACAGCTTTATAAGCTTTACCAGATGAAATATGTGTTTGGCATGAAATATAATGATGGAGAAGTGGCTAAAGATGCCTTATACAGTATGGTGGCAATGGATCCTAATGACGATTCCTTGAAATTGCGTTTATGTTACTACTATTTCGAGCAAAATCAATTTGCTTCCAGCCTGTTTGTATCCCTTGATCTGCTTGCCCGTAACCCCGATCATATCGATGCATTGCGGATCAATGCCTTGTCATATGAAAATATGGGCGTGCGCGACAAGGCAATTAGTGCCTATGAATCACTTTATCTTAAGACCAGTGATATCGGCACATTATATAAGGCATCTATTCTGCAATACGAATTCGAGCGTTATACCGAATGCATGACAAACATGGGTATTATAATAAAGGATCCGCAATCAAAAGCGTTGAAGCTCAACTACTCAAAAAGCGAAACAGAACAACAGGAAATCACAATGGAAGCTGCAGCCTATAACGTATTGGGAATGGTTGCTAAGCAACAGGGAAATAAAATTGATGCAAAAAAGCACTTCGACAAAGCATTGGAATTAGAACCTGAATTTACCCTTGCAGCCCAGAATTTGAAAGACTTAAATGAATAGCGTCTGGAAGAAAAATGCTTTCAACACAAAAGGCCATCCATTTGGATGGCCTTTTGTGTTTATGAATAATGACGGAATAATTGGTACACCCAAAACACAATTATTTGGTTCTACAGCGAATTTAACGCAGTCAAGAGCAAAAAGAACACACCCTCCCACTGGCGAGGTGGGGCTGACTGTGTTATTTATTCCAACAATGTTCCTAAATTTATTTTGGAATGCAACCCTTTATACTTTTACAAGTCTTTAGGTTAGAATAGCAAATAATTGGAGATCTCTTATTCAAATAATCATATAGATATCATTGACCGCTGCAAAACAGGGGATCAAAAGGCGTATCATGAAATATATAAATTGTACGCAACAGCGATGTTTAATATTTGCCATAGAATATTGGGAAATCAGGAAGTGGCAGAAGACGTGCTTCAGGAAGCCTTTGTAAGTGCTTTTCACCACCTGGAAAGCTACCAGGGAAAAGCATCATTTGGAGCATGGCTAAAAAAAATTGTGGTGAATAAGGCCATTAGCTATTTGAGAAAGAAGCAATTGGAATTGGTGGAACTGGAGGATCATTTAGAGCCGGTCATTGTTGATGATTATGAGGATATCGATTTGGCAATGAAGGTGGAGACGATAAGAGAAGCTATCCAGAAGTTGCCCAATGGATTTCGGATCGTGTTTTCATTGTATTTGCTTGAAGGTTACGATCACAAAGAAATCTCTGAGATATTGGAAATATCAGAATCAACATCAAAATCACAGTATAACAGGGCAAAAAAAAATTAAGGGAAATATTAAAAGAGAAGGTTTATTATGGATGATAAGATTGAAAAATTCATAAGATCGCATAGGGCAGAGATGGACGATAAGAGCCCGACAAGAGATTTGTGGGCCGGAATAGAAAAGGAATTAAGCCAAAGCAAAAAGCAAAAGCAGCTATCAATACCGCTTAGGTACTGGAGAGCTGCCGCAGTGATTCTTTTATTGGTCACATCGTGGCTGGCATTCGATAAAGTATATCGGAATTTCGATGGAAACGGGAAATCTGATGTTGCAGCAATCAGCCCACAGCTGCAAGAGGCAGAAAATTTTTATATCTCACTTATCGATCAAAAAAGAGGAGAGATCAATGTCTTGGGAGATAAATATGAATTTGGAGACGCTTTTACATCTGAGATCGATCTACTGGATTCGATGTATCTGGTATTGAAAAAAGACATGCAATATGGAAATGAAGATGTTATTGTCGATGCCATGATCCTTAACCTTCAGCTAAGAATAGAAATTTTAAATCAGCAATTAAGCATTATTCAATCAATAGAAAATACTAAAAAAGATGAGAAGATCAATATATAAAACATCAGGCATATGTATTCTGTTGCTGCTCGCTTCACTGAGCCAGCTTTTTGCCATCGAGGCAACAAAACGAATAAGCAAAAGCTTCGATATCAACGGAGATACAAAAATAGAAATCAAGAATAAGCATGGTAACGTCATCATAAAAAAGTGGGATAAAAATATATTGGATCTCAAGGTGAGTATTGAGGCCCGGGGGAAAACAGACGCCAAAACCCAAAAAATTTTAGAGGCCATAAGCATTGATATTTCAGATAAGATTTCTTCAGGATCTTTATCTATCGAAACTAAAATTGGTTCGATTAGTGGGAATTCAAAATTTAGCGTCAATTATGAAATCACTATGCCAGATACCAACCCAATGAGATTGACCAACAGTTTCGGAAACCTTTATATGGGGAGTTATGAAGGTGATTTGGACGTTTTAGTAAAATTTGGTCAATTTCAGGCAGAAGACCTGAATGATGCCAATGTACGAATAGAATTCTCAAATGCAAGGTGCGAAATTGAAGGGATTAAATCCGGCACAATAGATTTGAGGCATTCAAAAATATTGCTTGAGAACTTGGGTGATGTAGAAATCATATCACAGTTTTCAGATCTTGAAATTCAGAATGCGGGAGCGGTCAATATAGATGCAAGACATGGTGATTTGGAAATTGAAAATATCAAATTCTTTAAAGGGCAAATGGAATTTGCTGGGCTCAATATCGAAAATCTTGAGGAATCCATGTTCCTCGATACGCGGCATGGCAATGGAATCAGAATTGAAAATGTATCAAACAGGTTCAAAAATATAGAAATTGAAGGTCAATTCAGCTCAGTTGATATCAATATAGAAAGTGGTGCGGCGGCACAGCTGGATTTTGAATTGCAGTTTGGAAACCTGAAGGCCTATGGCGATGGAATTAATTTCAACAGAGTGATCAAAGATCAAAATACCAGCGAGTATAAGGGGTACCTGGGCAATAGCAATGCCACATCATCCATAAAAGTCAGTACAAGACACGGTAATATCAGATTTGACGTAGATTAAACCGGATCTTCCGGCTAAGATTGAGTCGATAAGCCAAACTGCTCAAGATTTGAATCCTTAATTTTCCCGTGTTCGCATTTAAGAATTCGTGCAGGGTGATTGCCAATAATGGTGTGATCGTGGGTAGCCATCAGAATAGCTGTCCCGCTATTATTGATTTCAAGAAAAAGTTTAAAAATTCCATCTGAAACTTCCGGGTCCAGATTTCCTGTTGGCTCATCAGCGACCAGCAGCAAGGGCTCGTTAATGATAGCTCGAGCAATGACTACCCTTTGCTGCTCGCCTCCTGATAATTGGTGAGGCATTTTGCTGTTCACGGAACCCAGCCCTACCTGTATCAGGACTTCTGCCAATCGTTTTTTCATTTTTGCCCGGTCTTTCCATCCGGTAGCTTTCATTACAAAAAGTAGGTTTTCGGCTACAGTCCGGTCATCAAAAAGTTGGAAATCCTGAAAGATAATCCCCAATTTTCTGCGAAGCAGGGGCACCTCTTTTGGTCTTAGTTTATTGAGGTTGTACCCTGCTATAGAAATATCACCCAGTCTTAGTGGCAAGTCAGCATATAGCGTCTTGAGTAAAGACGATTTGCCACTGCCGGTTCTGCCAACGATAAATACTAGCTCGCCTTTTTCCAGCTCAAAACTAACATCGCTAAGTATGGTTTGGTTACCCTGAAAAATACTTGCATTCTTTACTCGAACAACCGGATCAGATGAAAAAGTCATATTATAATTCTAGTTTTTGAAGTTTGCCAAAAGGGATACTGTTCACAAAATGTTCAAGTTCTTTCTCTTTGCCCTCAAGACCATATTTTTCCAGACGTATGAAAGGCCTTCCTGCACGGAAACTAAAATATCCGATGAGCATAAAGTTTTCATCCCTCAACTGAATGTAATTTGGAATTTTCTTTTTCCCTTTCACTTTGATGATATACATATTCCGGTTTATCAATAAACTTGAATTGGTAAATTAACTAAAAGATTGATTAGAAAGGAAGGAAAAATAAAAAAGGCAAACCGTTATCGCACCGCTACAACTATCTACCCTTGCTTCCTTCCGGCCCTGGGGGAGTTCGACAGGAGCTGGTCGTATCGATTTGCCGATGCAAAGTTAATCAGAAAATATTGATCACAAAAACTATTGATGAGAAATAAGAAATTTGAATTATTGCGAATAAGCAATTAATTTGTCATAATATTTTTTTCTGCATCAAAACCAGGAAGTAATTTTTGTTTGAAGAGACTGAGGGTAAAAAACATATAAACTCCAAAAAGGGATAATTGTGGGATTTGAAGAGTGTAAATTATGGAGGAATATGTCTTGACAAAAGAAAAATAATTTGAATAATAATTATATTTAGAGATAAAAATCAGATAGCAAAAAGTAGAATTTATGACAGTACGCAACAGCAAATCAGTCAGGAGAATAATTGCGACCATTGCCGGGCCGCTTTTATTTATGGTCATTATCGTGTTGCCACCGGCCGAGGGCCTGTCTTACGAAGCTCAGGCCGTATTGGCTATTACGGTATGGATAGCTATTTGGTGGATTACCGAGGCGATTCCGATACCTGTCACCTCGCTTTTGCCAATTATTTTATTTCCACTGACAGGAGCCTTGGACATCGTAAAAACTACTTCTTCATATGGGCACAAGATGATTTTTCTGTATATGGGAGGGTTTATTATTGCACTCGCCATTGAAAAGTGGAATCTACATAAGCGAATTGCCCTTCAAACAATTAGTTTGGTTGGTAAGAATACCGACAAAATCATTTTTGGTTTTATGCTTTCTACCTGGTTATTGTCAATGTGGTTATCAAATACCGCTACTACCATGATGATGCTTCCTATCGCCGTGGCTGTAGCAAGGCAAATTGGTGGTGTAAGCATAGAAGATCAGGATCTTGATGGCAAGAAAAAGATGAACGCTTCATTTGGTGTGCCATTAATGTTGGGCATTGCCTACGCAGCCTCGATAGGTGGTATAACCACCTTGATTGGCACACCTACCAATGCCATGCTTGCGGCAGTAGTTAAAGATATTTTCGATCAGGAAATTGATTTTGCCAAGTGGATGAGCATTTCCCTTCCGATTTCGATTGTACTCCTGGCTATTTGCTGGGTATATCTGGTTAAGATTGCTTTCCCTCTTAAGAGCGATGGAAACTCCAAAGGTTATGAAGAAATAAAAAAGGAGCTCAAATCATTAGGCCCCATTACCTCAGATGAAATAAAAGTGATTATTGTATTTTTAATCACGGCGATATCATGGATTACCAGGTCTTTTTTGCTGAAGCGATTCATCCCTAATATTGATGACACCATCATTGCATTATTTGGCACCGTATTGCTTTTTTTGATTCCTTCGTCAAAAAAAGGAGAGCGACTGATGAATTGGGAAACAGCCAAAAAATTGCCCTGGGGAATTTTAATCCTATTTGGTGGAGGACTTGCGTTAGCAGCAGGTTTTCAATCTTCCGGATTGGCAGCTTGGTTGGGAGGATCGCTAAAAAGTTTGGACAATGTGAGTTTTATTATTTTGCTTTTTGCACTTAGTGCTATGGTCAATTTCCTTACCGAAGTGACTTCGAATGTGGCAACGGCAAGTATTCTTTTGCCCATACTAGCCTCCTTAGCCGTTGTGATGGGAATCCATCCTTATGCTCTAATGATTGCAGCCACCTTATCTGCTTCATGTGCGTTTATGCTTCCAGTTGCCACGCCACCCAATGCAGTGGTTTTCAGCACCGGATATATAAAAATTGGTCAGATGGTGAGGGTTGGATTCTTTTTGAATATCATTTCGATAATTGTCATTGTGCTGGCTTTATGGTTCCTCATGCCATTGATCTGGGGCATCGATCCTAAGGTAATGCCGGATTTCGCTAAATGATTTGCCAGTGAAGAGTATGGTATATCGTGTTTGTCCATAGAGTTAGAGTTTGATCAGAATGCTTAAAATCAAGCCTGTCTGATTCGGTAGGCGGTCAATCTCTTACTGAATCAACAGATGGCTTCTTCACCCTCCTTCGTTGTCCCTGTCTACCGACAATCCAATGTCAATTAGCTAACCTGAGTTTTTCTGGTTAAGCCTTGAACTCAGGTTAGCTAATTATAAACATCTATACTTAATTGCGGAATTATGCAGTTTAGCTGGAGCTTCTATACCAACTAATTTTTCTCGTAAAGTACATGGTGAGTCCCAGGATCACGAACAGACCAATGCTCCCTACGAGCAGGGCGTAAGTCTCAATCTGAATGATGATGAAAATGAATCCATAAATCATAGTTAGTGAACCTGCCAGCAAATAGGAAAGCCGCTTATTGTCGAGAACGGAAGAGGAGTAAAATGATATGAGCGCGATGACGGAGATGCTTGAGACCCAGTAGGCTAAGTTGAAGCCGAGGTGTTCGGAGATCGATAGCACCAGGGTATAGAAAAGCATTAGGGCCAGGCCTATCAGGATATATTGAAATGCATGGATTTTGAGCTTTTGGGTCACTTCGATCAGGAAAAACATCAGGAAGGAAAGGGCTATGATGAGAATCGCATATTTTGATGTTCTCAGGGATTTCTGATAATGATCGGCAGCGACAAGCAGATTGACACCAAATTTTGATTCCTGGATTTTATATTTAGCGCTTGTCCAGCTTTGTGGATAATTCCTGTTGAAATGAAGTATATCCCAGGAAGCTTCAAATCCATTGGGGCCTATCTTTCGGTCTTTGGGAAGAAACGATCCGGTGAAACTTGGGTCTTTCCAGGAGGAGGTCATCTTTACTTCCGTATTTTTTCCTATCGGAACAAAAAATAATTCCTCGCTTCCTTTGAGTGAAATATCAATGGAAAAATCATGATTTATAAATTGTTGAATTGATTCCTGTAATG
>JAUUZS010000115.1 GCA_030589835.1 Cyclobacteriaceae bacterium | reverse complement strand
CCCCCATTCATAAATTTGAGCTTGGCGGCGATTATGTGGTTGGCCTTACTGCCTCCAGTGCATTGGGGTGTAATGCCACGCTGGAAAAAGTGGTTTCGGTACATCGCACACCGGAACTGAACTTTACCAATGAACTGGCCTGTTCGGATAATTCAGTAACCTTTTTTGATCAGTCGTACGTGCAGGACGCCAACATTACCGGACAGTACTGGACCCTGAGAAATACCGCTATTGGATTTGAAAAAACGGCCTCCGGGGCTTCACCTTCCCTTCTGCTGGAAGGCGAAGGGGAATATGAAGTGACCCTGATTGATGTGAGCAATTATGGCTGTCTGGATACGCTGGTCAGAAATATTGAGGTTCACCCGTCTCCTATTGCCGGATTAACCATAGATAATACCTGTTTTGGGGAGGAGGCACTGTTTAAGCAGAATTCGGTACTGCCTGATAGAATGGATCTGGTAAGTTTAGATTGGTTGATTGATGGAAATCTTTATTCAAATGAAGAAGTGGTACGCCACGAATTTACAACTCCGGGAGACTATGATGTCGAGCTGTATGTGCGTGCCAACAATTTTTGTCCCGATAGCATTGCCAAAGTACTTACCATCCACCCCCTTCCGGAAATCGATTTCGAATTTTCATCCTATTGCGAGGATCAACCGGTCACTATCAGCTCCACGACCTATTCTCCGTTGGATGCGGTGAGCTCCTACGTTTGGTTGATCAATAACACACAAGTTTCGTCAAAAGAGCAGTATATGTACGAGTTCAGTAGTGCAGACGAATATGATTTTTCACTAGGAGTAACAACGGAAAATAATTGCTATAATTTATTGGACAGCATAGTGACCATTGATCCGAGTCCGAAAGCTAAATTTGATGTATATCCGGCATACGGGGCCACTCCATTACATGCTCAATTTACAGATCGATCAAACGGAGCTGATACTATATCTTACTCATTCAGTATGTATAATGAGGATGGAAGTACTGATTCAAATCCGGAATATATTTATCGTGAAATTGGTGAAGACCTGGCCACTCAAATTGTCGAAAATGAATTTGGCTGTACCGATACCTCAACACAGGCTATCGAAATAGCGATTCCGGTTTATGATATTCGTGTTTCTGATGTACGTGTCAGTGTGTTTGACGGAAAATTGAAGCTGCTGGTCGGCTTGCAAAACAATGGGACGATAATCATCAATAATCCATATGTACGTGTAGATCTGGCAAAAAAGATCACCCTAAGTCAGAAAATGGAGACTACCTTAATGCCAGGAGAATACAATGAATTTGAAATTGATTTTGATGTGATCATCAATTCCAGTACCCTTCTGGATTACGTCTGCTTTACCTTTGCAGATAGCCTCAATAATCATCCGGATGTGAATCCGTATGACAACTATCAATGCCTTACTATTGACAATTCCTTCAGCGTTCTTGATCCATTTCCAAATCCTGCCGCTACGTATGTCGATGTTCCCGTGATTTTACCTTCTTCCGGAGCGTGCCTGCTGCATTTGATAGGAGAAAACGGGAATATCGTTTACAGCAAGCAATTTCATGACCTCGATGCCGGTTTGAATTTGATCAGGTTAGAGCTGGCGATGTATCGAAAAGGCTTTTATTTATTGACGATAAACAGCGAAGGAGAAGAGACTACCAAGAAGATTGTAATTAGATAGAGTCTGTCCATAACGTCCTACCTCTGCGTTACGCCTGCCTGGCGGTCAATGTCAATAAGTTAAGAAATTTGCAAGGTTCAATCGCCTCGGTCTGTGTCTCACAGACCGAAAAAATATGGTTTGTGAGGACCTGCCTACCGCAGGAAGGCACAAACCATGGCATACCCCATAAGGATAGTTAACTAATTGACATTGGCCTGGCGGTGGGCAGGCTTGATCTCGAACATTCTGAACAAACTCTGACTTTATGGACAGACACTAGATAAACTTTTAATCCTTGAAGGGTAATAGCCAAAATAGAACCGTCATCCCTGCGAAAGCAGAGATCTTGTTGATTGAACTACCGGATCCTAAAACCACAGTTTTTCATAAGAACAAGATTCCCCGCATAAATCGGTGGGCAAGCTTCTCAGCCTTTGCGCACCTGCCAACGCTTACTGTTCCCAGGTTAAGTGCAACAATCCTCCACCCAGTCGTTGCAGATAGCAGTTGTATGAACTCGCATGAACTTTTATCTTTAAGCTACTAACAGTGGGAAGACAAAAATTTAGAATTAATTCCTAACTTTACCATATGGATACCAGAACAATTTATTACATAAATGAAAAAGAAGATCAATTGAATGATGAAGTTACACTGGCTTTATCCAGAACAATGGAGAAAAATTTTGAAGCGTATTGTGAAACCATAATCGCAAATTATGCAATGATGAACATCGATGTGGTAAATTATCCAGTGAAAAGAGAGATTTATTACATAATAGATGAGTAAAGTAAATAATAAATTTCCTGCACATTTTAAAGATTTTATAGTTGAACTCAATAAATATAAAATTGAATATATGCTTATTGGTGGTTATGCATTAGGGATGTATGGTCATGTAAGAGGCACCAATGATCTGGACATATATATCAATGCCACAGAAGAAAATGCAATAAAAATGGTCAAGGCATGTATTGATTATGGAATCCCGGCCGAGAGCATTAACAAAGAAATGTTTCTAGTACAAAAAATGATTGGTATAGGGCAACCCCCATTAAGGATTGAAATACTCAAGCATCTTGATGTAGTTGATTTTGAATACGCCTTTCAATGAACCAAAAAAGTAAGCGTTGATGGGATATCGATTAATGTAGTTGATCTCGATGATTTAATTATTTTAAAAAAAGCAGCCATCAAAGGCAGGAACAAATCCAGAGATATTGAAGATTTATCTTTTTTAGAAAAACTAAAAGCGACTATACATATAAAGGGAAATAAAGATAATTGAAACGAGCAATATTGAACAATCATTTTCTGAAGCCTCAGAAATGCAATAATGGTCGCATTCCACTGAAACTTCTACGGCATCCCTGCGAAAGCAGCCCACCTTGCCTGACAAGGCAGGGAATCTTGTTCAATCTACGCTACTGGTCGTAGGTTCAGCATTTTCATCCTGATTCACAACCTTTCGTACCCTTCAGGCAAATACCCTTCTTCAGGTTCTTTGACCACATCCTGAAATACTTCATTGAGGTCAATCTCCAGCCCGGCAAGCACCTTGCTAGCTACTTTATCCCCATAGGTCAATGGTCGGGAAGTGACATATTTTCCTTCCTCATTCAATAAAAAAATACTTAGCGATTTATCATTGGGATGCACAATCCAATATTCCGTGACGCCAGATTGTTCGTAGATATTGTACTTTTCGTGTAAATCTCTTTTGACAGAACTGCCGGAAACAATTTCGACAATTAAATCAGGAGCACCCACACAACCTTTTTCTGTAATTTTTTCATGATCACAAATCACACAAATATCAGGTTGAATTACGGTATTTGGTTCTCCATGCTTGTTTTTTATTGGTAGCGTAACATCAAAGGGTGCGGAAAAAACCCTGCAAGATGTTCCCTTTAAGAAGGTTACAAATTCAGCACTCATTAATCCAGATACGTATTGATGTTTGGAGCTTGGAGCAGGAGACATCAGAAATATTTTCCCCATGATCAATTCTACACGCTCCATAAACCTCCACGAGAGATAATCCGCATATGTGTAGCTTTTATTGAAATCCAGTTGATCGATGCTTGAAATGTATTTCATTGATTGTTTTGCAAAATTAGAAACTAATTTAATCATTATATCACGCATTAAAAAATGGGTGTAGGACACTTTTGCACATGTTGAAACGATAATGCAACTCTCCAATAAATACCTCTAAACCATGAAATTTATAGTTTAATAAGCAAGAAGGAATGCCCATTTGCGTCCATCATATAATCACATAAATCATTGTTCCTGATCATTCACTTTACAAACGAGTGTACCTGAAATTTGCTTATAATCTTCGAGCCCCTTCAGGCAAATACCCCTCTTCAGGTTCTTTGACCACATCCTGAAAAACTTCATTGAGGTCAATCTCCAGCCCGGCAAGCACCTTGCTAGCTACTTTATCCCCATAGGTCAATGGGCGGGAAGTGACATATTTTCCTTCCTCATTCAATAAAAAAATACTTAGCGATTTATCATTGGGATGCACAATCCAATATTCTTTTACTCCGCATTGCTCATATAAGTCAAATTTTTCATGTAAATCCCTTTTTACGGAACTTTTAGAAACAATTTCTACAATTAAATCCGGGGCGCCGTTACAGCCGTCCTGATCAATTTTAGTTTCATTACAAATTACCGAAATATCAGGCTGTACTACTGTATCAGGCTCTCCTTTTTCATTCTGAACTGGAAGCCGTACATCAAAAGGAGCTGTAAATATTTTACATTGTTTCCCTCTTAGATGTTCGAATATCGCTGAGGATAAAGCCACCGAAATTTGTTGATGCTGCGCTTTTGGGGCAGGAGACATATTGCGTATTTTTCCCATGATCAGTTCTACACGCTCCATAAACTTCCACGTCAGATAATCTGCATAGGTATATGATTTATTTAAATCGAGTTGTTTGATGTCTGTGATGAATTTCATTCTTAATGAAAAAGTTTTAGCTAAGATAAGAATTTTAAACTGCTTTTTCGATGAGCCGGGGCTACCGGATCTGGCAGGTTTAGCAGATCCGCCTGACCTGCCTGATCCGAAAAGCAGACCTGACTACCTTCTATAAATTAATCGCCACCAATCATGACCAAATCAAAGTGCCCCTTTCACGGCAATTCAGAATCAGGTATAGCTTCCTCAACGAAAGCATATAATGAATTGGCAGAAACTTTTCCTGGCATTCAATGTTATACATAATTAGGGCTTAAAGTTCATTTTAGAATACAATACCAAAAAACACAATTTTTATTATCATGAAAAAGATCTATTTAATTACCCTGTTCAGCTTTTTAGTTGTGACTGCATTTGCTCAATCTGAGAAAAAAGTGCAAGAAATTATCGAAGACAGTAAAGAGGCGAAAAAAGAATTTATAGCAGGAGACTGGCAAATGAAAAAACATTTTAGCAGCTCATATGGCTATGTGATATATCCTAATGTCGGAAAAGGGGGCATAGGAATTGGTGGTGCTGCAGGTAATGGCGTAGCATATGAACGAGGGCAAATGGTTGGCATGGCAAAACTCAGCCAGCTTAGCATCGGATTTCAGTGGGGTGGCCAGGCATACCGGGAAGTGATTTTCTTCGAATCCAAAAAAGAAATGGATCGGTTCAAAGAAAATAAAGTTGAGCTTTCAGCCCAGGTTTCTGCTATAGCTGTAACAGCCGGTGTCTCTGCAGATGCAAAATATGTGGATGGAGTTATGGTTTTTACCATGCAAAAAGGGGGCTTGATGTACGAAGCATCAGTTGGCGGCCAGAAATTCAAGTTTAATCCTTTTTGATTGATCATCACTCCAAAAGAAGTAAAGCACTATCCCATAAATTTATATATCAAATAAGCTATATAAGATTAAGGAGAAGGTGCGAAAATTCTAAAGGTAGTCTACCTTAAAAAATCAACAATATTATGTTACGCAGAATTCTTTTTACAACTGCATTATTAGGAAATGTGGCAATAATGCTGTTTGCTCAAAAACCAGAAAAACCGGACGCCCTCCAATGGCGCTTTATTGGCCCAATAGTAGGTAATCGTGGCTCAGTGGTATTAGGCCACCCAACTAAAACCAGTGAGTTTTATTTTGGAGCGAGTAATGGTTTATGGAAAACGGAAGATGCAGGAACCTATTGGGAGCCTGTTGGCGATAAGGATTTTAATTATGGCAGTATTGGAGCCATGGAAATCTCTGAATCCAATCCTGATATCATGTATGTTGGAATGGGAGAGCCTCAAATGCGTAATAATGTAAGTTGGGGTGATGGTGTGTATAAATCGGTGGATGGTGGTGAAAATTGGGCACACATGGGATTGGATGAAACTAAACATATTTCGCAAGTAAGAATTCACCCAACCAATCCCGACATCGTTTATGTAGGAGCATTTGGACATGCATTTGGTCCAAATCCTGAACGTGGGGTTTACAAAACCGTTGATGGAGGAAAATCATGGAAAAAAGTACTGTACAAAAGTGAGAAAACCGGGGTAATTGATTTAGTGATGAATCCATCAAATCCTGATGAGCTTTTTGCAACGATGTGGGAATTTGAGCGTAAAGCCTGGGGACCTAAAACAGGTGGTTCTGAAAGTGGAATGTGGAAATCTACTGACTCTGGTGAAACGTGGAAAGAAATCACCTACAACAAAGGATTGCCGAAAGGCGGTCGTGGTCGTACAGGATTTACGATGTCAGCTGCTGATGCCAAAAAAGTATATGCGCTAATTGATTCTGAAACAAAACCAGGTTTATATGTTTCTGATGATTTAGGTGAAAATTGGGAATTTGTTTCTGATAATTTTCAGATTATAGGTCGTCCATTCTATTACAGTCATATCTACGCTAGCCCTCATGATGCGAATGAATTATGGTCTCCTAACAACCGGATGTTTATGTCAAAGGATGGTGGTAAAACCTGGATTTTAGAGCCTGGTATTAAAGACGATTTTCATGATATCTGGATAGATAATAAAGATCCAAACAGAATGATCGCTACCAACGATGGTGGCTGTCAGGTTAGTATGACGGGAGGTAAAACATGGTCTAGCCAACATACTCAAAAGAATTCTCAATTTTATCGTGTAAATGTAGATAACGATTTTCCTTATAATGTTTACGGAAGCGCTCAAGATTTATTGGCGTATAAAATGCCAAGCGCCTCACGATGGGGAGGGATATCCGGTTATGAAACAACTATTATTGGTAATGGTGAAATTAGTAGTGTAATACCAAATCCTGAGGATCTAAATATAGTTTACAATATTTCTGGTGGCGCCCCAATGGGAAGTGGCGCTCCTTTTACAGTAAATAACATAGCAACAGGGCAAAACGAAGTCCGTTCGGTATGGCCGGTTCCATTATTCGGATTAAATGGCTACGAACTAAAATATAGATTTAACTGGAGTACGCCATATTTTGTATCACCTCACGATTCTAAAACAATATACCTTGGTGGAAACGTGGTATTTAAAACCACAGACGAAGGATTGAACTGGGAAGTAATTAGTGGTGATTTGACCAATGATATTAAGGAACGTCAAAAAATCACTGGTACTCCATGGCTTTCAGAATATTTCGGACAGGAGATATACAGTACTATCAAACGCACAACAGAATCACCGGTAAAACAAGGTGTAATCTGGTCAGGTTCTGATGATGGTAAAATTTATATTACCAAAGATGGAGGCGGAAATTGGGAAGACATAAGTATTACAGACGGTGTACCGGAATACTCTCAGGTTTATGAAATTGAACCATCACCCTATGATGCTGCTACAGCTTATGTAGTATTTTCAAATTTCAATACCTATGACGATTATAATCCATACATATTTAAAACTACAGACTATGGTAAAACCTGGATAAATATGTCTGCTAAGTTTCCTCAAGGAGAAATTACAAGAACTATCAGGGAAGATAAGATTCGAAAAGGATTGTTATTTGTAGGGACAGAAACAGGCGTTTACTATTCTATAAATGATGGACAACGTTGGGATAAATTAAAAGGTAACTTACCAGCTGTGCCCGTTGTTGATATGGTTATTAAAGATGTGGACTTAGTAATCGCAACGAATGGTCGTGGTTTTTGGATAATGGATGATATTACTCCTTTACGTACCCAAAGTGCTGAAATAGATGCCAAAACTGTTCACCTTTACCCTATTCCAAATCATACGCGTTTTGGTTACAATTGGTGGTTAGATTATGTTCCGGGAGGAGATCCGGGAGATAAGAAAAATTATTTCATACAAAATATGCGTCCGGGATTAACCTATTACGAATTAGGTTTTACACCTGTTAATGGCGAAAGAAAACGTAAATTTATTGATGCTGGTGATCCAAAACCTCTGGGAGCAGTGATGTATTTTAAACTAGCAAAAGAGCCTAAAGAAATTAGCTTGGTCATATTGGATAAAAACGGTAATGAGATACGTAACTACTCAAAAGAACAAATGCGATTAAACTACGGAACCGATGGAGATTTCAATGCAGGCTTAAATAAATTTGTATGGGATATGCGCATTAATCGGGTTACTTCTGTCCCTAAACGACCAGCAACAGCAATAGCACCAATTGTATCTCCAGGTAAATATCAAGCAAAACTGACTGTTGACGGGCATGTGGAGACTCAGGAATTCGAAGTATTTATGAATCCTAAAGAACCTTACACACAGGCTCAGGCAGATGCAAAATTTGCTTTCTGGATGGAAATGTATAATGCTGCTGAAAGCTCAACGCAGAATGTAATAGCTGCGCTAAAAATCAAAGAAGAAGTTGCTGCAAAACTTGAAGCATTTAAATCAAGTGGAGCCAGTGCAAATAAAATCAAAAAGGCAGATCAACAGGCTGAAGTAATTGCAAAACTTGTAACACATTACGAAGGCACCTATGTTTCTACCGGTCGTACACTCGCTGAAGTTATCAATTTACCAGCCACTATACTTTTTAAAATGTCTTTTATGAGTGGAATTTTAGACCATTCTGAAGGCCCTGTTACCCAAAGTATGAAAACAGAGTTTAAACAATTGGTGGCCGATTCTAAAGCAGCAGATGAAAAGTACAATGCTGATATTAAGAAAGAGTTAACAAAGTTGGATAAAATTTTAAGGTAAACCAGCATATTTTAATTGAAAGGGGAGGAATAATTCTTTCCCTTTTTTATTATTTATAAACATGGTCAAATAAATTATTTTGCCAGCTGTTTTATCAGATACCACAGGTAATTAAAGTGCTCTGGTAAAAGTAATTAGTAGATATGAAACAATTATTCTCATTAACTCTTTTCTCTTTAATAGTTTCAATATCGTATGCTCAATCAGAAAATGACTCTATTCCCAAGCTTGGTAGTGTTGATCAGGTAGATAACCGGATTGCCTTTGATGATGTGGTGAAGCAACCTGTCTTCGAATTAACTTTTCTCCAGCCTTATTTCGACTTTAAAAAGAATTTGAAAGAGGCGACCGGTTTCCGTTTCGCTTTGGACTATACAAGTTTATATTTTGGTACAAACTCAAAACTCGGTGAAGGAAAAGCTGGCAGCGGAATTTTTCGATTTTATGGTTCCTGGGAACTGGTTGGCAGGAAATCCGGGAATAGTGGCGCGCTGGTTTATAAACTGGAACACCGACATAGACACACAACCATAGCGCCCTCAAGTCTGGGCCTGGACATGGGTTATGTTGGCATGATTGGGCCACCATTTAACAATAGCGGCTACAGAACACAAAACTTATACTGGCGTCAGCGGCTTGCCAAAGGCCGCATGTCTATCGTTGCCGGTTTTCTCGATGTAACTGATTTTCTCGACGTGTATGGCCTTGCAAGTCCATGGAAGCACTACACAAATTATAACTTTTCAACAGGTATAGCGGCGATAAACGTGCCCAACGATGGATATCTTGGCAT
>JAUUZS010000374.1 GCA_030589835.1 Cyclobacteriaceae bacterium | reverse complement strand
GTCCGATGCTCTACCAACTGAGCTACGTCACCTCCAAACAGGATGCAAAAGTAGGCAATTTTTAATTTGACACAAATAATTGGTTGAGAAATTGAAAAAATAAATGATATGATGTTGTTATCGCAAATTCTATTCTTACTTGTAGCTGCTATCGCTGCATATTTATTTTTGGCAAGGTTATTTAGGATTCGAAAAAACATACTTCTCGGACAACAAGAAAACCGGAATGACCACCCAATAATCAGATGGAAGACTGTGTTGCTTGTGGCTTTTGGGCAAAAGAAAATGTTTAAAAACCTCATACCTGCCTTCCTTCATTTGTTGATATATATTGGCTTTATTGTCATTAATATCGAAGGGATTGAGTTTATGTATGATGGCTTGTCAGGCCAGCACAGAACCTTTGCGAGGATTTTAGAACATGCAGGCCACACGGAATATTATACCATTGCAATAAACATTTTTGAATTCCTTGCGGTGGCGGTAATTCTTTCTTGTATGATTTTTCTGATCAGAAGAAATATTTTTAAGGTGAATCGATTCAATGGAATTGAAATGACCAAATGGCCAAAACTGGATGCGAATCTGATCTTGATTTTGGAGATTCTGCTCATGTTTGCCATCCTGACAATGAATGCGACAGATCAAATATTGCAGGAAAGAAACGTGGCTGGTTATCCAAATACCGGATTGTTGTTCTTTAGTGAATTACTGGCCTCACCTCTATATCGATCCTTAAACACCGAAATCTTAATTAATGTAGAAAGAATTGCCTGGTGGATTCATATTATTGGAATGTTCTTATTTGCCATTTATGTTACCTATTCCAAGCATTTGCATACGATTATGGCCTTTCCTAATACCTATTTTTCAAACCTTGAACCTATCGGTAAGATAACAAATATGCCGGAAGTGACCAAGGAAGTCAACTTGATGCTAGGGATAGCTGCGGCAGATGACCAGGGCGGATCGGCAGAAATAAGGCGACTGGGGGCGAAGGACGTGCTGGATTTAAGCTGGAAAAATTTAATGGACGCCTATACGTGTACAGAATGTGGTAGGTGCACGGCTGAATGTCCGGCAAACCAAACCGGAAAAAAACTCTCACCCAGAAAAATTATGATGGATACCCGAGACCGGATCGTTGAGCTTGGCGATCTGATTGCGAAAAAGGGAAATGAAGTGGACGATGGAAAGTCACTTTTGGGAGATTATATTTCGAAAGAGGAAATTTTTGCCTGTACTTCGTGTAATGCCTGTGTTGAGGCCTGTCCGGTTATGATCGATCCATTGTCGATCCTTTTGCAGATGAGAAGATATTTGTCTATGGAAGAATCAGGTGCTCCAGCAGATTGGAACATCATGTTTTCGAATATGGAAACCACCTTTTCGCCATGGAAATTTCCCCCATCAGAACGATTTGATTGGGCAAAAGATATAGAAAATCAATAATACGATAATGGATAATACAACTAATTATAAGGTGCCTACCATGGCTGATCTTGCCCAAAAAGGAGTGGAGCCTGAAGTCCTGTTATGGATCGGGTGTGCAGGGTCATATGATGAACGATACAAAAAGGTGACCATAGCTTTCGCAAAAATCCTGAATGTTGCCAAGGTTTCTTTTGCTGTGCTTGGTCAGGAGGAGGCCTGCACAGGTGATCCTGCACGAAGGGCAGGTAACGAATTTCTTTTTCAAATGCAGGCTACAGCCAATATTCAGGTGCTGAACGGATACCAGATTAAGAAAATTGTGACGGCATGCCCTCATTGTTATAATACGATAAAAAATGAATATCCTGATCTTGGCGGATCGTATGAGGTTATGCATCACTCAGAATTTATCCATCAGCTCATTCAGGAGGATCGACTAACAATAAATGATAATGAAGATTTTAAAAACGTAAACATCACCTACCACGATAGTTGTTATCTTGGAAGGGCCAATCAAATATATGAAGCCCCACGCCAATTAATAAATGCCTTGCAAGCAAATTTGGTAGAAATGGAGCGCCATAAGCAAAATGGTTTTTGCTGTGGCGCAGGTGGTTCTCAAATGTTTAAGGAATCGGAACCAGGGAACAAAGATATTAATATCGAGCGCACAGAAGAAGCTTTAAAAACCAATGCCAGCATCATTGCCTCGGCTTGTCCGTTTTGTATGACCATGCTTTCTGACGGAATTAAAAACAAAGAGCAGGAAGAAAATGTTAAGGTGTTGGACTTGGCAGAATTAATTGCAAAATCAAAAAAATTATAAGCTGGAAAGGTACGATGCTAAAGAAACTATTGTTGAAAAGGCATTGGTTGCAGCAGAATTTGGTTTTTATGATTACGATTTCAGCATCGTAAATTGAAGGAATTGTGAACCATTCAAGTCCGGTATTGTACGCATTAAAAAGGAGTTATGTTAGTATCATTTAAAAAATTAGCCCCTCAAAGTAAAATCTGGATTTACCAATCGAATAAGAAAATTACAGAGGAGGAAAAAGAGTTTATTATTCCAAAAACACAATCTTTTTTGCTTGACTGGACAGCACATGGAAATACCTTAGAAGCCGGTATGGAAATATTGTACGATCAATTTATCATCATCGGTGTAAATGAAGATCTTAATGAGGCCAGTTGATGTTCCATCGATAGATTGGTAGGCCACATCCGTGAATTGGGGAAGGCATTAAATGTTGATTTACTCGATCGGTCAAAAGTGGCATTAATGCACGAAGGACTAGTGAAATTGATTGATTTTTCAGCAATTAAAAAGTTGGTTTCCCAGGGTGCAATTGATTCGGGGGCAGAGGTATATAATAATGCAATAGTGCTAAAAAGTGAATTGAACACACATTGGTTGCAGCCGGTAGGGGATTCCTGGTTAAAAAAATACTTCCCAAATTGATGGTTCAAACCATCCAATTATTTGAGATCTTTAATATCAACCCAGTTTTTAATACGATCCTTCAGGAATCCGCTGGATTGCTTTTGCAGTAAAGAAAACAATTTTCTTGGTTTTACTCCCAGGAACTGCTGGATTTCATTGAGGGTTTCATCACGATGTGCGAGAAGTTCTTCATAGGTAATTTCCAGGAAAGGGTGGTTTTCAAAGACATGCGAAATATTATGTTGGCTGGCAAGCAGCTCTTTTCGATGAGCTACATACTCTTCAGGATTAATAAATATTGAATTGTTATTATCAAGGGCTCTGGCCTTGCTCCATTGCTGATCCTGCTGTGCCTTCTTTAACGAAACAAATTGCCCCAAAATATCCTTTCTGATAAGGTGAATGATCAATATTCCCGGATCGTCAAGTGCTTCCTGAAACGATGTGCCAAATTTATTGTCATTCAAATAGGAATAAAAAAGTTTCAAACCTACCGCTTTTATGGATGCGTGATGAGGATAAAAAATCAATTTATTTAATATGGGAAGCTTTTGAGTAGGATGATTTACATGCGTTTTTCTAAGAATTTCGCCGTAAGAAATCATATTGGGATGCGAATTCAGTAAGGTATGGAGCCAAATCGAACCGGATCGCGGTGCGCATATGATTGCAAATCGGGTATAATTACTTTTAGATCGGGGGAATAAATTCAGTAATTGCTTCTTCTTAATTATCCACAATGTCTGAGCATATCTTAACTAGAACGTCATATGAATACACGAAAAAGTTCACATGGAAATTTAACCTCTCCCAGATCGATAAGATATGTTTTTATGGGATCCATTTTATGTTTTTGAAATTTGGTTTGCGCTTTTCTAAAAACGCATTTCTTCCTTCTTTCGCCTCATCAGTCATATAGGCAAGGCGCGTAGCTTCCCCGGCAAAAACTTGCTGGCCAACCATGCCATCGTCTGTAGCATTTAGGGCAAACTTTAACATTTTTATGGATGTGGGGGATTTCGCCAATATCTCCTGAGCCCACTCATAAGCGGTATCTTCCAGCTTATTGTGTGGAATGGCAGCATTGACCATGCCCATGTCGTAGGCTTCCTTGGCAGAATAATTTCTTCCCAGAAAGAATATTTCCCTGGCCCTTTTCTGACCAATCATTTTCGCCAGATATGCCGAACCATATCCCCCATCGAAGCTCGTGACATCGGCATCGGTCTGTTTGAAGATCGCATGTTCTTCGCTGGCAAGGGTCAGATCGCACACCGTATGCAGGCTGTGCCCACCACCGACAGCCCACCCGGGGACTACCGCTATAACTACTTTTGGCATAAACCGGATCAGGCGCTGTACTTCCAGAATATTCAACCTCGGCATGCCATCATCGTCTACGTATCCCTGATGACCTCGTGATTTTTGGTCTCCACCACTGCAAAAGGAATACACCCCATCTTTTGGTGAAGGCCCTTCGGCGGAAAGCAATACTACTCCTATCGAGGTGTCTTCACGCGCATCGAGTAACGCATCGAACAGCTCACCAACTGTTTTTGGGCGGAAAGCATTGCGTACTTCAGGCCTGTTAAAAGCCACTCTTGCCACGCCATCAGCTTTCTTATAGGTAATGTCCTGATATTCTTTGACTGTTTTCCAGATTGCCTTTTCCATATATTGATTTTTTTTAAATGGCTCTAATTAAATTAAAAAGCATACATAAAATCCAAGCAATCTAAGGTTCTCTGAATCTGTGAACATAATGAAAACAAGGATTCCATTTGTATCGATCGCCCAAAAATACGAATATCCAAATCAGTATGCCAAGATCTGTTCGTCGCCAGCAGAATTTGGGATTAATGCAAGGAAACATTTATTTCATTCAAATTGAGCTGAGACTTTTTAACCTGAGTTCTAATATAAAAGCAATCCTATTGTACATGAAGTTTCATTTCGGAAATGTTATACGTTCCCGATTCGTATGCCAAATTGAAGAATATTGCCCATACAAGACGGGTGAACCTCAATGGATGCCAACAAGAAATATCATATCAGCTTGAATCAGCCTGAATC
>JAUUZS010000314.1 GCA_030589835.1 Cyclobacteriaceae bacterium | reverse complement strand
GGTTGCTTATACTCTAATTTATTATTCATGGTATATTTCCTCCAGATTTATTTTCTTAAACGCATCGATAAATGAGCCTTTTGTAGCGTTATTAATCTCCACACCTATATCGTTAGCATATTCTTCCAGTTCGAAGTAACCGCGAAAGGCAGTCATAAATTTATGCAAAAGTTCTGGCAAACTTCTTTTTCCAACTCCACGTTTATCAAGGGGCTGCTTTTTTGACGTGTTCTCGTCATAAAAGTGCTTCTGGTTGATCAACACTTCATTTGATTCCGTGACCGATATTTCGGAAAGCCAGGAATGATCGGCACCCAGCAAACTGATGGTTTTGTAACCAAACGATATCGACAACATGATAGAAGGGATCATGACATTGTGCGGCCTTGGCATGCCAATATTATGCTTAAAACCCCAATATTTAAATCTCTTCCACCCTTCAATGGGTATGTTGTTATAATAATTAATGCTAATGTGTTTATTCCCTGATAATTGTTGTTGCCATCTCAAATGCTTTTTTGCTTCGTAAGGGATAAAGAAGGCAAGAGGCCAGGAAGTTTTTTGATTCATCACATCAAAGAGCGCTTTGCTCTGAGTCACATACTTTTCTTCTATATCATCTAGCCATAAGTCGGGGGCGCCTGTCACATAAATTGCTGGTTGCAATTTTTCATACAATTCTGTTTTTGGAAAATGATTGACACATACCAGATCCTTATGATTTAGAAATTTGGGATAATTGGTCAGATCATTTCTCAACGAGGGGCCATTTCCCAAAATCAATACGCCATCATTTTTTCTTTTAGTACTTTTGGTATCAATATTAAATTTTGAAAGCAATACTATCCTGATAATGGATTCGATAGTCTGTCCAAGTTGTGTTAAGAATGCCTTTATTTTTAATACCATAATTACCTGGATAATAAGGAATAAATCACCCAATATCGAAACCTGATGAGCATTATTGCTTTAGAGGGGTGTTTTGCCTGCAACAAAAAACCGATTGCCAGAATCAGTGTCCCCACTGTTTTAAGGGATTCGCTCACAAATTTAGAAAATACCTCTTTCGAACCATTTTTTTTCAATCGCTTTCTTTCGCTGCTACCAACTCCCAATGCCAATCCTTTGATATATGATCGTTCGACCCTAAACCCGGGGATTATATGCCTCACAGAAACCTGGGGCACGTAATGTGTTTTTTCATGGCCTTTTTTTAAACGTAAAAACATCTCTTTTTCATCGCCTCCTTCCAGCCCGCCTCCTCTGCGTCCCAGGTCAACATCGAATTTCCCGTACTTTTCAAATACTTTTTTTTGAAAAGCCATATTGGCTCCGATCGGAAAACTACTTCCTTTAAATGCCTTTTCATTATCCCCTTTGTCGAGAGCGGCTACAAGGGGTAGTAAATACCTGGACATCCATTTAGGTTCTTCGACCTCATAAACCGGAATTATACGCCCACCCAATGCGGATACATCTTTTCGTTTTTCAAAGAAATTAAGTATCGAATGGCAAAAATCATCACTCACAAAGGCATCATCGTCGATAAATGATACGATTTCCCCTTTTGACTCCTTAATTCCACGATTTCTGGCAAAGGTGTGTCCTTGATTATTCTCATTAAAATACCTAAAATTAGTAGCCTGATACTTCGCAATTAATTCCTTAACCACCGGCTCCGTATTGTCGGTACTATTATTATTTATCACCAACACCTCATATTTATCATTATCCAGGGTTTGGTTTGCCAAATGCATTAAGCAGTCACCAATGTATTTCTCCCTGTTGAAGGTACACACAATAACGGAAAGATTAGGCTGCTGCATTTCCTGCTATTTCTGAAAATAAAACTTTCTTGTTAGGATAAATATCAATGTTGCCAGAAGAATTATAGAACTAATCCACATGATCATATTTCCGATATAAAAGGAACTGGGCTCAAACCTGAATTCTATATTGTGTTTCCCTTCAGGCAGTTCAAGCGCTCTTAAAATATAATTCGCTCGAAGTATTTCAGCTTCATTTCCATCAATATATGCTTTCCATCCTTTTGGGTAATAGATCTCGGAAAAAACAGCCATGGTATTACCTAAGGATTCTGACTCATAAACAAGTTTGTTGGGTTGATAATGCGTTAATTTTATTTGTGCTGTATAATCATATTGTAAGGGACCAGTTGCAAATTTACTTTGGTCTATAACAGCGGTAGCTCGGAGGTCGACATTTCCGATGGCCGCAATTTCATCATCAGGAGAATTTACAGTTTTAATCTCATCAACAATCCATGCAGCACCGTTGGCATAGGGGTTTGGTATCACGCCACTGGCCTCCCGGCCAGCCAACAAATACTTTGCATTTAACATACTGATCACTCCTGAATTCTCTTTTTTCAATCCCTGGTCTTTAATGATCTGCTGCATCTCCAGTGTGAGATGTTGGGAAATGACATCCTGATATCTGCGCATCTTGGCTCCATGATATCCCCCGAGAGATTTATGGAAATACGATGTTTTGGCTTCATTAAAAGGATTTTGCAGATTCAACACTCTGTAACCTAATTCCGCATCTTTCAAAATAACTTCGTTGGCTGGTGTTTTATCAAGGTAAGATTTTTCTCCCGGCCTTTGATAAACCGAGTCATTTAGGTATCTGGAATTTACCAGGCCCAGATCAAGGAAGATCAGTAAAGCCAAAATAATTCCAAAAGCTGTTGAGCTAAGTTTACTTTTCATAAAAAGATAAATCGCTCCAAATGCTAAGACTATATAGAGCATACTTCGCATCACATCCGATTGAATGATCCCTTTTCTGTCGCTATCAATAGCATCGGCAAAAACTTTTTGCATGCCCTCCGCTACTGGAGGATTCGTGACCAAAAGGGCAAACAATGCCATAAAAATGGTGGCTCCTGTGGCAATAAATATTTTTTTCTGGTTTTCTTTGCTCCATCCTGCTTCAAGTAATCGGTCAAGGCCAATAAATCCCATTAAAGGAATGAGCATCAAGGCCTGAACGATCACCATAGTTACTGACCGGAATTTGTTATACCCGGGAAACAGGTCAAATACCAGGTTGTTGAATGAAGGAAAGTTCTTTCCCCAGCTCAATAAAATCGATGCAATTATCACCCCAAGCATCCAATATTTTACTTTGCTTTCAAGAAAAAACAACGACAATATGAATAAAAAAACCACTACAGCCCCTGCATACACAGGACCGGCTGTACCGGGTTGATCACCCCAATACCCGAGATACCCGCGTTCTATATTGGATATTTCATTTCGTTGCATATTATTGCGCACAAGCAAATCTCGTATTTCTGATTTTTTACCATTATATACACCACTTCCTCCACCATATAAATGAGGAATTAATAGCGTCATGGACTCCCATTTTCCACTGCTCCATCGAAATGCATATTCCCGATCCAGCCCTTCCTTGCTTTCGCTGGGAGTAGAAGACAATTCTGATTTTCCCCGGATGGTATATTTGCCATACTCATATGTGGTCCATAACTTGCCCAGGTTTACACCAATGGCCAACAGTCCGGCAATCGCTAAAACCGCCACTTTTCTCGAAATATCAGGAATTTCTTTAGCTTTTACCGCATAGATAAATTCGGATAACCCGTATACCAGCAATAGCAAAAACAGATAATAAGTGATCTGTAAGTGGTTGGCATTGAGTTCTAATGCCAGGGATACCGATGTAAGTAGAAAACCGTAAAGATACCTTTTGGTAAATACAAGCCTTACCCCGGCCAGCACCAGGGGCATATATGCTATGGCCCTGATTTTCCAGATATGGCCCGCCTGAATACTTATCACATAAAACGTACTCAAGCCAAAAGCCAAAGCCCCTCCTATTGCCAGATAAGGTCGGACCCCAAAGGCCAAACAAAGAATATAGAATGCTAAAAAGGCAATGAAATTCTCACCTACCGGCATTGGTAGGTATAGGGAAATTAGTTTTTGTGCAGTGGTAATAAAGGTTGATCCGCTCCACCTTACATTTATCAAATATGCCGGCATCCCTCCAAACATCGAATTTGTCCAAAGCGCTTCTTCACCCGTTAACTCCCTGAATTCCACCGTTTCCTGATTGGCGCCTTTCCCCTGGTTAATGTCATTCTGATCCATGATTTTACCTTCAATAATGATCGGGAGGTACATGAAAATACTGATGACAAGAAATGTGACTACCGCAATAATATGTGGAAGTGCTTTCTTAAAAAATGAAGACCTGTTCATATTTGCATTAATTTATTAGAGGGCAAAACTAAGTAAAAATATTGTAACTAATCAGTACTTGGAACGCTCTAAAGTACAGATTACTTAAAGTTCATTTAAAAAACTCTTTGGCAACTTTTATCAAATATGAGCGAGCGACGGCAAATATTCCATTTTGTATACTAATCGCTCACTAATTTTACCAGGGCAGCCTCATTCTCTTCAATTACCGAAAAGCGGCCAACATCGGAATTAGCAAAATAATTGTCATGTTCATCATCATTGGCGGTCGAAACTTCTCCGATAATGCATTCGTTTGATTCCGGGTAAAATTCATGATAAATTCCCGGAATGAGGGTCACCCGCTCCCCGCTATTCAGGTGAATCACCTCACCGGACTTAAACTGTTGTGCCTTTCCATTTACATTGAGCGAAAAAGGAATTGAATCAGCATCATCAGGGTGTTTGTTCCACACCTGGATCGCCAATTTCCCTGTCCGGCAGATGATGTCTTCCTTTTTTAGTCTGTGGGTATGTGAGGGAGTTTTTTGGCCTTTGATGGCATACATAAGTTTTTCACAGTATTCCGGTTCTTCTGCCAAATTCACAAGTACCAAGCCATATTCATTAAAATGCCCAAGCCCAAAATCAGTCACATCCCACTTTGGGTTTGGCGGCAGTGTCCAGCCATTGGTTTGAAAAAAAGAGGTAGCATCTTTTACTGCTTGATTAATTTGAGACCTTTTCATGATTCTATATTTAAGATGTAAGCTAATATCCCAGGATTCATAAAGGGAGATTTTCTATTAGATACAATGATATTGAAAATTCATGAAAAGAAAAGGATGTTGGTGACGATTATGCACTTACCAAATCGTGTAATCCATCAATTGATGCAGAATAAGTTTATATATGGCTGGGTACAAGGTATTGTTTTGAATGTTTGGGTATCATTAACCCAAATTTGAGTCCTTTTGGCCTGAGCCATCAGGGGATAAAAAATCCCAAGCGGATACCTCCATCCAATAATATTCCCGAATAGCCAAAATCCAACCAGCTATTGTTATGATCTTCCATCATATTTCCATTTTCATCTATCGCATATCGAATGCCAATGCCGGCGTACAGGTCGAGGATAAACCGTTCGAATGCAAACTGCATTCCGAAATTTGCATTGCCTCCCACCTTATTAATTCTCGTAGTAACATCGCTTGAAGCAAACCGTATATAGGTTATTCCCTGTTCGACCGATTCATAAGTAACCTCCTCAGTACTTACCAGGTTAAAGTGCTGAAACGTTGGCCCGGCGGAGAAATATAGTGTCGTTCTCGATAAGCCATTGGTATTTTTCATTTTAGAATGAAACAGGAGCAACTTATAATACGCATTCATTC
>JAUUZS010000082.1 GCA_030589835.1 Cyclobacteriaceae bacterium | reverse complement strand
GGAAGTATTTTTCTTGAGAAAATGTTAGATGAAATAGATAGTTCATCGAAAGCCTGGTATAGCTTTGCTGAGAAGCATGTGATGCTTAATATCCAGAACAAGCAGTATGATAAGGCATCAGATATTTTTCTTAGAGTAACGGGAAACAAGTCATTTGATGATCTTGATGAAGATGAATTAATGAAATGGGATATTTTCAGAAATTACTTGTACTACCTTACCGGTAATAAAAAACTTGTTAAAAAATATAACCACAAAGGTTTTGTTGAAGTAACACCTGAATTTGTAAAAGAAAAAGCTGGATTTCACGTCGCCATACTCATCTTACAAATCGTAAATAATGTAGATGGAGATCTCTCTGGCCTTCATAACAAACTTGATGCATTGGACGATTACGTAAATCGATTTTTGAACAATAGTTTTAGCAAAAGGACCAAAACATTCTGCAAGCTGTTGCATAAAATTACCATCCACAATAAGGATTACGATACCATTGTTTCCAAGAGTAAATATCTTCAGGAAAAACTTTCGGAATATGATATTGCCGGAGAAACATTTATAGATTTTGAGGTCGTACCATACGAATTCCTCTGGGAAAGGGTGTTGAAAGAATTAAAAAGACTTTAATTCCAACGGTCAAAGTGTTGATCGTAAGAAAGCATGGTAAGATGATTGCCATGCTTTTTTTGTGTCTGGGAATTTTCACCTGATACGATCCACAGACTTTATCAAATCTTCATCCTTTTTTATATACCTGTTTGCAAGGGAGTTGAAAATCATCGCACCTAAAGGCAAAAAATATCCCGGCTTAAACACACCACGCATTTCCATGCCCATTTTATTTTCTCCCTGATATATAAAATAGGTGGCCGTGGCAATGTATGCCATCATAAGAAAAGCATTGATTGCTCCCAGTTTTATTTGTAAAGTTCTCTTTTTAAATTGAAACATGGAAAACAGCGCCAACAAGCAAACTAGTGCACTAATGCCTACCAGGTAATATGCGTCTTTTGAAGTGGTCAAATCCCATGCATCGGAATCGCTTTCGCTTTGTTGAAATTCTTGCCAGTAAAAGGAGTCCAGGGTGTACTTAACTCCAGTTTGAGGATTTGACTTTTCCCAAATAGGAAAAACCGTTATCAGGGCCATACAAATTATAAGCCCTAAAAGAAAAATTGTCTGAACTCGCTGAATCATAATGAATGGATTTTAATACAAAGAAATAATAAATAGGCCGACAAAAAAAGTTTTAGGAAACGGAAATAATGTGGAAATAGCAATAAAGGGAATGAACTCTTATCAGATCGCTTATCTTTGTGTTCCAAAAATTTTTAATATTGAGATATTTCTTTCAAATTTCATACAAGGGCACCAATTATCACGGTTGGCAAATTCAACAAAATGCCATCAGCATACAGCAGGTAATCCAGAAACAATTGAAGGTATTGGCCAATGAAGATATCGATATCACCGGAAGTGGAAGGACCGATGCGGGGGTACATGCAAAGCAACAATTTTTCCACGTTGATTTGAAAACGGAAATTGAAACTGATGATTTTGGCTATCACCTCAATGCGATCTTACCAAAAGATATTCTTGTCCGGGCAATCCGGAAGGTAAAACCTGAGGCACATGCGCGGTTTGACGCCACATCCCGTAGCTATGAATATCATATACTTCCTCATAAAGACCCTTTTAAAATAAATGAGGCATATATTTATTATCGAAAAATTCATCTTGAAAAGTTAAATGCTGCAGCAGATATGCTGCTTGGCAAACACAATTTTGAGTCATTCAGCAAAGTGAAGACCCAGGTAAATAATTTTAATTGCGAAGTATATGGTGCATGTTGGAAGCGGGAAGGTGAAGCTGTTGTTTTCCATATTAATGCAAACAGGTTTTTGCGCGGTATGGTGAGGGCAACGGTAGGTACGTTGCTCATGGTGAATGAAGGAAAAATGGATGTTGCTGAAATACATGACATATTGGAGAGTCAGGACAGGTCAAAAGCAGGTAGATCGGTACCTGCCGAAGGGCTGTATTTGTCGAATGTCGTTTATCCGGTTCATGTTTTTGAAAATTAGACGGCGTGCAGAAAGAGAAAATTAGTGGCAATATCATCGATTTAGAAGTCCTCCGGAGGCTGTACGAGTACGTAAAACCGTATTCCAGGAGGTTCTATATACTGATTTTTCTAACCATCGCAATAGGGATAATTGGACCTATACGCCCATTATTAGTATCCTATGCCATTGATGACCATGTATCAATTGGAGACCATAAAGGCCTGCTCAACATCACGATTGTCCTGATCATGCTGCTGACCGCATCGGGAATTTTTCAATATTTACATACTTACTTATCTGGTTGGATCGGGCAATATATCATCCGGGATATTCGGGTAAATATTTATGGCCATCTGCTGAAAATGCAGCTCAAATTTTTTGACAAGACCCCAATCGGGAGGCTCGTAACCAGGGTGGTATCAGATATTGAAACCCTTTCTGAAGTATTTACCCAGGGGCTTGCTGAGCTTATAGCTGATGTGCTTCAGTTAATCTTCATTCTTATTTTCATGTTTTACCTGGACTGGAAGCTTACCTTGATGAGCTTGTCCACCTTTCCTTTCCTGGTGATTGCCACCTATATTTTTAAGGAGAAAATCAAACATGCATTCAATGAGGTGAGGACAGCCGTTTCCAATCTTAATTCATTTGTTCAGGAACACATTACAGGAATGAGTATTGTGCAAATCTTTAATAGCGAAGAGCGGGAATTTAAAAAATTCGAGGAGATAAATAAAGAACACAAAACGGCCAACATCAAAACGGTGCTATATTATTCTATCTATTACCCTGTTTCTGAAGTTATCCAGGCTCTGGGAATTGGCCTGATTGTATGGTTTGGCGCTAAAGGTGTGATTCAGGAATATGCGACTTTTGGCGATTTAACTGCATTTATCATGTATTTGCATATGTTTTTCAGACCAATACGCCAGATAGCGGACCGATTTAATACTCTGCAAATGGGTATTGTAAGTTCATCGCGAATTTTTGAATTGTTAGATGACCATGACCACATCCCTAACAATGGTCATTTTGTTCCTGAAAAATTAAACGGAAGCGTAGAATTTAAAAATGTTTGGTTTGCCTATGACAAGGATAATTATGTGTTGAAAGATATTTCTTTTAAGGTAGAAAAAGGTAAAACTATTGCGCTGGTCGGAGCCACCGGCGCCGGCAAGTCTTCAGTAATAAATTTGCTGAGCAGGTTTTATGATATCAACCGGGGAGAAATATTAATTGATGATATTTCGGTGAAAGATTATGAGCTTAAGGCACTGCGAAATAACATTGGTGTAGTGCTTCAGGATGTATTTTTATTTTCAAATACCATTGAAGAGAACATTAACCTGGGCAATTTTGAAATCGGAAGGGACAAAATCTATGAGGCAGCTGAGCTGGTTGGTGCCAAATCATTTATCGAACGGCTTCCCGGTAAGTTGGGATACAATGTCATGGAGCGCGGGGCTACCTTGTCGGTCGGTCAGCGCCAGCTGATATCCTTTATCCGGGCCATGGTTTATAATCCGAAGATCATAGTCCTGGATGAGGCCACATCATCTGTCGACTCTGAGACCGAAGAGCTTATTCAAAATGCAATCCAAAAAATGATGGCAGGCAGGACTTCGATTGTGATTGCCCACCGGTTATCTACTATTCAGAATGCCGATACCATTCTCGTGCTGGATCATGGCAAAATCGTTGAGGAAGGAAACCATTTTGACTTACTAAACAAAAATGGATATTATAGCCAGTTATATAATATGCAGTATAAAGTGTAGGTGCGCGTCATTTTGCGCCCCTACAGCATATTGATGTGCCCCTACATCATCATCCATTCATACATTTCATAGTGGTGATTTTCCATCCCCAACTTATCATACACCTTCTGTGCCGCTTCGTTGGTCTTGTCAACATATAACCTGATCCCCCGAAAATCATTCGAGTTACTCGTTACCTTTTCCTTGATGTAGGTGTACAGTTCTTTAAAAATTCCCCGTGCCCTAAAATCCTTCAGGATATAAACCGATTGGATCCACAACACATTTCCATTGCGCCAATCACTCCACTCATAGGTGGTGAGTAAAGATCCTACGATATTTCCGTCGACTTCAGCCACGTAATACCTGCCTTTTGAGTTGTCATCGAATACGGCCTTAACACCTAATTCGACAATGGATTTGGTTAATTTCAGGTTTTCGGTCTCGAAGGCCATTTTAAGCTGAAAATCAACAATGAATGCTGCATCTGAAGGAATCGCCTCTCGTACTTTTGTCCTCATTTTTTTTGATGCAAAGATGTTATTTATTGATCAAATGACCAATTGTCAAGAAGTGAAAAAATCTATTATTATTTTATGCTGGTATTAAACGGGCCGGAATTGCATGCACTGTTCAATGATTCAGCAACCATATCTGAGTCATTGATGATTTTGTAAAATTTGTCGTAATATCTGAGGCTCTTATAAATCACGGTCGCCGGGAGGTACTCAAATGAATTATATAGGGAATAAATTTCTTCTTGTTTCTTTATAAATTGGCTTATGGTGCTGCTGTAACCCTCCAAATTGCGACAACTTCCTTTGTAATATCTCTTTTTTACCTGTTTTATCGGGATTTCTTTAGAAGGAGTTGCATAGCTCGCATTGATCACCCCGGCAAAATCAAAATCATACGGAACAGGAATTAAGACGTTATCGGCTTTATATTTAAAAATATCGGTGTTATGTCCTATGTTGATGTGCCAATCTGTATTGCCTATCATGTATTGAAACATGGCCATCTGATCCATTGATTTATCGACAAGGCTATCCTGGCTGTATACCTTTTTATCATAGGATTTCGCACCAATTCTTTTAGCCAAAGGTTTATCGTCTTCAATTAAAAAGCCGGTCATTTCAATTTCTGGAACCCTCAGTTGTTGGTCTCGAATTGTAATATTTACCAATCTCACTTTATAGCTTTCTTCGCTAATGATGTTATAGGTTTTGTAAAGCAAATATTCTTCTAAAATATAATGATCGAAATCTTCTTTTTGATTGCATCGTGAAGCAAATTTTAACTTGTCCTGATTTTCAAAGATTGTATTTTCAACCCCATTTTTTTTGAAATTTAATTTTAAAGGCGGGAAATCGCAAAGATCTGTTAATCGTCTGGTTTTGCCTCGTGCTTTTACTTTGATTTCCAAGGCGTCGTATTCGTATTTTCCCAGGTGATGTATCAGTGTTGCGGAACTATATTCTGGCTCATCGCTTTTATCGTTGATAAGGGCGACAACGTCAGCAATCAGGGTAATGTTCAGAGGTTCATCACTTTCGAATAATGGAATGTCCTGCGCGTAAACGAAGCTTGCATTTAGGCAAAAAATTGAAAATATTATGATAACCCTGGTCATAGTTAATGTGGATGTATGTATGTGTAACGGAATTAAATTGATGTAGGCGGTAATTAACTGGCGATTTTTGGTAAATTAATCTCGTTTTTTCGTTCTTCTAATATTATTCTGATCTCTTCATTGTGGTCCAGGAGTATTTGGTCAGCATTGTCGGAAACCAAGATATTGTAATCAGCACCATAATATACTTTTAGCGTGGCATAACCTTCGATGAAATTCACATTATCCGTTTTTACTTCGATCACTTCTTTTCCTAATCGAAGCGACAAATCCCTTTTTAAGAGATGCATGTATTTTGGCTTGAGGAGTTCTATTTTATCGTACTTGATTTTTTGGCTGTTTTTTATATTGCTGAAATATGCTTTTTCCAACGCAAGGACCACACCCATTATCACAAAATTTAATAGTACAATCTCCTCATAGCCGATCACATCATAACCGGTAGAATTTATAAATCCCAATCCGATCATAATCAGCAGATAAGCCATATCTTTCATATTGATCTGCTCACTACGGTATCTCATCATGGTGAATATGGCAAAAAGCCCAAACCCTGAACCTACACTCAAATCAATTCTCGTCAGCACGGTTGACAATCCGAAAATGATCAGGTTGAATATAAATAAATTGAATATGAATGTTTTTTTCTTGTTGTATTGCTTGTAAATAAAATGAAGAATTGTAAATGCAATTGCACCGTTGAATATTAGTCTCATGACTAAATTGACAACGCTTGGTGCTCCTTCAATAAATAATTTAATTGTTTCCATTACTAGAATTTTTCAACTACACTTCAAAGATCCTTGTTGGTTTCTACTCCTCAAATTTTTTTCAACTAACGTTTCATTATTTTCAACTGTTGATCATAAGTGTCAATAACGTAAAAATCAAGCAGTGTATGCCATATCACTTTTAAAAACTAACCTGACCACTAGATCTTCAACACTTAGTGAGTTATTACCAAATATTTTGATGGTTTCCATCAAAAATATTTCCAACTTCACATTATAAACAGCATAATTCATTGTATTGTTCAATAAATGTTAGTTTTTAGTGCAATATTTTATGCACACGTTAAACAAACATACGTGATTAAAATGAATTGGTTTAAAAATGGGATTAAATTTTTTTATTGCAATGCGTAAGAAATTGTTGCGATATCAATTAGGTCATTGTAATAACAGCAGTGTAATGAGAATTTATTGAAAAAATTTAACCTAAACGTCACATTTACTGAATATTGCAAACACCAAGTCGATGATGATATGGAATTGATACTCTACAGGATGTAAGGATAGTTGGAATTAAATTTATCATAATATCAATTATACCCTGTATTTTACCTTTTCTTAAAGATATAGATGCAAAGGATTATAAAATGGAGTCGCCTATTTTACATCAATTTTAGGGGGGTTGAGGAAGTCAGGTGGTTTAATATGTTGCCATTGAAATCATCCAAAAAACAGACTTGATTAGGAATAATTACATTCAAGCACTAATTTTCATTTTTTGCGTCATAATCGCCTATATGAAGACATGTTGTACGATCTCCGGTAAATTTAAGTTTTGTTCCTTGAAAAAATTTTCAGCGATTCTATACGAGACGGGAGAGGTAAATGCTAAATACTGAGATGGAATCAATAATAAAAATTGCAATTACCGGACCTGAATCTACGGGGAAAAGCACTCTTGCCAGGAAACTCGCAGAACACTATAACACCATCTGGGTTCCGGAATATGCACGGATATATTTAGACAAACTCAATCGACCGTACACGCAAAATGATCTGGTAGAAATCACCAAAGGACAAATTCGTGATGAAAAGGAGATGATTTCAAAAGCCAACAAATACCTTTTTTGCGATACAGAAATGACGGTTCTTAAAATTTGGTCTGAGTATAAGTATGGTAATCTTGATCCTAGCATACGCTCGGAATATGATAAAAGCTCTTATGATCTATATTTATTGTTGAATGTCGATGTGCCGTGGAAATATGATCCTCAACGGGAAAATCCTGAGCGAGGAAAATTTTTCTTTGATTGGTTTAAAACGGAATTGGATTCAAAAAAAGCCATTTACAGGATTATTAGTGGCAATACGGAAGAAAGATTATTAAATGCCTGTAAGGCGGTTGATGGTTTTTTTGCCCAAAAATAGTTGGCAGTGGCAATTGGCAGTCCTCTAGCCTTCATTCATCACTATTTTTCAGCTATAGTCTTTCATTTTTTATAATATAATTAATCGTTACATTTGCAGCATGGGGTGCCTGCACTGGCTGAGATTATACTCTTTGAACCTGATACCGGTAATGCGGGCGCAGGGAAATATATTCAATAGCCTTCAGTTTCTCCATTTCGTTTATGTTTTGTTTAAGGGGTGCCTTAATAAATCGGGCTGAGATTATACCCATTGTACCTGAACCGGGTAATGCCGGCGAAGGGAAAGTGTATGGTAACTGTACGGGAAGTCCCCACTTCTCTAAGTAGATCAGATATTTTAATAAAATCATGAAAATAATTTTAACAACGGTTGCTTTATTAGGCTGTTTTGCGGGTGTTATGGCGCAATATGCGATACGTGGCAATGTGCTTAGTGAAACAGGTGATCCTTTGCCCGGAGCCTCCGTGAGCCTACAAAAAACAAACCTGGGCACACATTCTGACCTTGACGGATCCTTTATGATCGATCTCGTTCCGCAAGGAAATTATATCTTTGTAGTTTCCTTCGTTGGCTTCGAAACATACACGCAATCTGTAAACCTGGACAAGGATATTAATTTATCTGTTTCGCTAAAAGAATCAATCACGTATAAAAATGAGGTGATTGTATATGCCACCCGGGCCAACAAGAAAACGCCAACGACTTATAGCAACTTAAATGCAGACGATATCGCAGAAAGAAACCTTGGGCAGGACCTTCCTATATTGTTGAATTTCACACCTTCCATGGTGACTACATCAGACGCCGGAGCGGGTGTAGGATATACGGGAATGAGAATACGTGGTAGCGATGGAACCCGGATCAATGTAACTATAAATGGGATTCCGGTAAATGATTCTGAATCGCACGGTGTGTGGTGGGTAAATATGCCTGATCTGGCAACTTCCCTTAATCAAATACAAATTCAACGAGGTGTCGGTACATCTTCAAATGGGGCAGCTGCTTTTGGAGCCACGATAAATATGCAAACCAACGGGCCAAGCTTCAGGGCTTTCGGAGAAATCAATAATTCTTTTGGATCCTTTAATACCTGGAAGTCCAATGTGGTTTTCAATACAGGATTGATAAATGACAAATTCAATTTTGAAGGCAGACTTTCCCGAATAGTTTCTGACGGTTACATAGACCGCGCAAGCGCAAACCTGAAATCGTATTTTCTTACTGGTGGGTATTATGGAGACAAAACTACGGTAAAGGCAATTGTTTTTGGAGGAAAAGAAAATACCTATCAATCGTGGTATGGAACTCCTCAGGCTAGAATAGAAAATGACCAGGAAGGCTTACAGGAGGTCCTTTCATATAGTGGGGAATACGACACACAGGAGCAAGTTGATAACTTACTGAATTCAGATCGAAGATTTAATTATTATTTATATGATAATGAAGTTGACGATTATGCCCAGGATCATGTTCAACTGCACTTGAGCCATACCTTTACGGATTACTTTAACTTCTCACTTTCAGGCCATTATACTTATGGACGGGGTTACTATGAACAGGAACGAATTGATGATGATTATTCAGATTATGGGCTGGAAGATGTGGTGATTGGTGTGGATACCATTACGAGTTCAGATTTAGTGCGAAGAAGATGGCTTGATAATGATTTTTATGGCCTGACTTATGCTTTTAATTATACTGATGATAAGCTGGCACTTACCTTGGGAGGATCCTATAACATTTATATTGGAGATCATTTTGGGGAAATCATTTGGGCACAATATGCTAGCAATAGCTCAATACGCCAACGATACTACGATGGAGTAGGAGAGAAGTCTGATTTTAACACCTTCGTCAAAGCGAATTATCAGCTAACAGGCCAGCTAAATCTTTTTGGGGACCTACAAATTCGTGCTATTGATTTTAATACTGTTGGAATTGATCATGATCTTGTTAGCTATAATACCGGAGGTGATTATTTATTTCTGAATCCCAAATTCGGATTTACTCATGAAATTATTGGGAACTCAACCTTATATGCCTCCTATGCGATGGGTAACCGCGAGCCGGTAAGATCGGACTTTATTGATGCCC
The DNA here is from genome assembly GCA_030589835.1 of Cyclobacteriaceae bacterium. Next base: position 1,152 of record JAUUZS010000082.1, on the reverse strand, counting down.
CTAATGGGAAAACACCCAAACATGAGACGCTTAATAATATAGAAGCTGGCATAAAAACTGATGGCTCCAAAATAGATTATGAGGCCAATTTCTACTATATGGGTTACAAGAATCAATTGGTGATGACAGGAGCATTGAATGATGTGGGAGCATCCATCAGAACCAATGTCCCGGATAGTTATCGGGTTGGGATAGAACTTACGGCTGCCTTTCAGATCTCACAAAAATTAAATTGGTCGATCAATGCAGCTTTTAGCCAAAACAAAATCAAGGAATATACCGAAACTGTGTACGATTATGCCTTTAGTGATGACCGTTATGTTGTGGAAGTAGTCCATGAAGATACTGATATTTCATTTTCTCCTAAAGCCATATTGGGAAGTAACCTGGCCTACACCCATGGTGGATTCCAGGCTAATTTTTTAAGTAAATATGTAGGCAAACAATATTTAGACAATACCTCAAATGAAAATAGAATCATTGAAAGTTACTTTATCAATGATCTTAGTTTGAGCTATAATTTCACCGCTTTTGGTATGCAAAACATTGGAATAAATTTGTTGATCAATAATATTCTGAATGTGGAATACGAATCGAATGGCTATACCTGGGGTTACATGTGGGATGGTTCGCTGTATCAGCAAAACAACTATTATCCTCAGGCAGGAATTAATTTTCTAGCCGGTGTAAATCTCAGATTTTAAATTTTCTAGAGGAGGCCTGAAAAGAAGCCGCAAAACGGACTGTGACCAGAAGGGCTATGGCTTGAGATTTATGAGTTTAATAAAGTAGTTCCAGCTTCTGTTAATTCAATTATTCGGTTCTACCCTGAATTTAATGAAAGATGATTAATTGTGTCAGTAGAGAACCAATTATTCTAATGTGCAGTTTCTAATCAGAACATACTTGAAAGGGAAATTTTCATTTTAGGCAGCACATCCTGCCTTGTCTTTATGCGATTGGTAAAATAAGATGAAATCGTTTGAGTATAAAATCGGCAACCTAAAATACCTTTTCTTTTTACTCATAAAAAAAGCCTCTTAATAGAGGCTTTTTAATATAAAAGTTGGCGGCGACTTACTCTCCCACGTGTTACGGCAGTACCATCAGCGCTGAGGGTCTTAACTTCTCTGTTCGGAAAGGGAAGAGGTG
>JAUUZS010000317.1 GCA_030589835.1 Cyclobacteriaceae bacterium | reverse complement strand
TCTTTCCAGGTTATTGCCGATATATTCTGCCAACATATAAACCCCCTTGTCTGTAATTTTGAATTTCTTTTGTGCGAAATGATTCCTGATCCAGTCGGGAATCTGGTTGTCATACAGTTTGTTGGAAATCAGCATCACAGCATGCTTTTCTATGGCTTTGGAAATTGCCTTTCGCTTATCGAGTTTTTTATGTTTATAACAGAACACCAAAACCGTTGAAGGAAGCGGATTTTCAAGATATGCCTTTAGCAACTTATCTCCTTGCTCCTTTCCGAAATCCTGAATATTCTGTGCCTCTTTGATGATCACCACCTGCCGGTCTGACATCATAGGAAAGCGCTTGGCATTGTTCAGTACATCACCTACGCTGACATCCTTTCCATAAAGAATAATTTGATTAAAACCTTTAGCCGCTTCATCCAGCGCATTTTTTTCAATAATTCCGGAGATCAGGTCGATATAATAAGGCTCTTCCCCCTGCAAAAAATAAATCGGGGCATATTGACCTGCATTCAGGCTCTTCAGTATTTGGCTTGCATCGCTCATTCTTCGCTAACAGGGGACAACAATTTGTAAAACTCTGTGATTACACCTCCATCAACTCCTTCGCGGTTTTTGTATTGAAAGGTTGCATTCTGGCTCGTAATGCTGGTAACAAAAACGGACTCCTTATTATTATTAATTTCAAAAACCAGTGTGTCGGACCGGGAGTTCTTGATAAAGGGTTCTTTGGCGTACCAACTTCCGATATAAAGAAATCCATCCCCCAGGGTATTGCATATTGCAGTATCTGCGTTGCACAGTGTGGTATCTGCAAGACAAAAATCGGGATACTGAATGCAAAAATCCAGACTGTCGCAGAGCTCAGGATTATAGGCATAAAGCAGTGGTTTTGGTTCGCCAAGATCCCCCTGGAGAAAAATCAAATAATTTTCAATTCCGCAATCCGTTGGAATAATTTCCTCCCCACCTTCTTCCTGGCCGATACGTTCCCAAACCCTAAACTCATCGGAGGCCAGAAGATATTCCAATTCAACTTGAACAAAGCCATCGAATTGCTTCACCTTGTCGTCGCAAAATGAAAAAATAAAGAGTAGAAATATAAAATATAGTATATTTTTTACCATAATCTTGTTCTATCATGTACATGAGGATAGAATAGCGCACGTAAAAATTCCATAGTTATTCCTTTTCTTTTTCCAACCCTATTTTAAAACAAGAATTTAAACGTGCTGCAATTTAGAGATAATAGATTTTTGAACAGCTAAAAAATCAAAAATAATAAAAGCGAAAGAACGCTAAAGCACAATCCTCTTACGCTATCTGTCATTTAAGGGCATATTTAATCACTCCATATTGCTTCCACGCCTGGGTTTTCTCCCAGCTACTGCAATTCCAAAATATGTATTTACCTATGTAAACCCCCACCTAGCCAACAGGCCCCAAAATAGTGTCTGTACATAAAGTCAGAGTTTGTTCAGAATGTTCGAGATCAAGGCTTGCGAAGTTTCTGAAAAAACGGAGTTTACGTTTGTAAATGAGTTTTTTTTAGAAACAAGCGTAACGCAGAGATCGGACATTATGGACAAACTCTAATTAATTTAGAAATTCATCAAAACTCAAGCTTATATAATAAAGCCCGCCAATTTGTGCACTTCCGAAGCTGGAAGTATAATAGTTGTTTAATATATTGGATCCGCCAATTTTTACTACAGACTTAATGTTTGGTATTTTAACTGCAACATTTGCATCAAGCGTTCCATATGCAGGCATTTGGGCGACCCCAAAATTAGATTCCCACAGAAATTCATTTTGCCATCTGTAATTGAAATGAAATCCTACATTTTTTATAATTTGTCGGTTTCCAAAGCCAATGTTATATCGATAGTCCGGACTGTTGTATCGATTCTGACGCCCGTCCTGAGCAGCTCCTTCTTCCAATTTATTATAGGCTATATTCCCTCTCATATAGTATCCTTTCATCAAATTCAAGTCTGCCCCAAAGGCCCACCCAAGAGAAGCTACTTTATCTGTGGTACTGATCATGGTCTGATACCTTTCTTCCTGGGGGGTATTGGGGTTTTGCACTAAAAGCTGGCTGGCGATAAAGCCTGTATATTCATTTCGATATACGTAGGCATCGACAAAAAGCATTTTATGAAAATTCAATCCTTTATATCCTAGTTCCATTGCGGCTACCTTCTCGGGTCCAAAAACCGGAAGCACAAAAGGGCCATTATCTATCACCGGCTCATCCGTAATCGGATTGGAACCTGATAGTGGATACACCGGGTTAGTATCAAAATTGTATTTATTGTGCAACTCTGGCAAGCCACCAATAGCGCGATAATATCCAATATCAAAATCTGTCCATTGATCAGCGGTAGATGGGAACCTGAAGGCTGTTTGATAGGAAGTACGGATGTTGTGTTGATTTTTCGGATCGAGGGAATACACCATCGAAAACCTGGGTGTGAGTTCTCCCTCAAATTTTTCGTGTTTATCATATCTCATAGAAACAGACGCTTTGAACCGCTCACTCCAGAACGCTTTTGAAAGCTGTCCGTAAGCTCCAAAAATATAATATGATATTGGTTTGTCCGGCTCATCGGCAAAAATTGTTCCCCGGCTATTTACAGAATTGATCCTATAACTGGCGCCAACTACAAAATCCACAACTTTTAGTTTGCTGGATAAATTGTACATCCCTTCTATATGCCACAGCTTGCTTTGATCAATGACTTTTGCTCCCCCCTCAGTTACTGAGGTATTTATGATTTCTTCATAAGGATTATTAAACTCATCTGTACCCGGCAATGGAAATGCAGGCTGGCCCGAAGCAAAAACATTTCCATATTGATCTCTATTATCTGCCACCATGCGGGCAAACTCATGGGCGTCATCTTCATCACCACCCAGCAATACGCTCTGGGCAAATGAACCAATATAATCAGCATACCAATCCTCACTGGATTTCCAGGATTCATTTAATAGCAGTGCAGCTCCCCCCATATCATATGAGTCCCCGGTATTCTCCATAACAGCCCATGTCCGCAAGAAAAAATTCTGGCTTTTCAATTCAAGTTTTCCAAAACCAATATCAAAATTTCGAATTGAAAAGCGATTTGTAGTAGTATATAAACTAGTCCCTTTGCTAAAATTGCCCTGTGCTACGGCTTCCAGGTTTTCGTTTATGCGATAATGAACAGCCCCACTCAATTTCAGGTTAGTGGTATTATAATCTGCCATATCCCGCTCTTCCCAACCGGTCCGTGATACGAGCTGATCGGGAAAGGCATCTGCCACGGTATTAAATAAATCTTCGTATTCAGGCGTCCCAGGTACTATCCCTTCTCCTTCGGCAATAGTTTCAGCGATAGCGGGTGCCACTTCTTTGAGGTTTACCGGCACTATAATATCATCGCCATATACATTTACTCCATCATAACCGGGATTTGTTTCCCTGATTAAGGCTGGATTATTCAGGTCTGTCCGGTCCCGAAAGTCCGAGGCATGCCAATCTGTGGCTTTCAAAAAGCCTCCTGTAAGCTTAAAGGCAATTTTTTCGCTCAATACTTTGGCATACCTGAAGCTCATATCATACATCGGAGCTGCGTTTTGCTGATAATCCGAATTAACATGCATGATACCCGTTTGGGCAATAAAACTCAATCCCTGGTATTCAAAAGGATTTTTACTGGTCATGAGCAAGGTGCCATTCATGCCTCCGGGGCCATACAAAGCCGATGATGCCCCAACAAGCAATTCTACACTTTCTACATCGAGTTCTGAAAGGCCAAACATGTTGCCGGCTGCAAAGCTCAAGCCCGGAGAAATATTTTCGATTCCATCCACCAGCTGGTTCATTCTGTAGTTTGCCTCTCCGGTAAATCCCCTGGTATTGGGAAATCGAAAGGTAAGGCTGTTCACATTCATGTCTACACCTTTCAACTGATATAGCCCATCATAGAAGTTAGACGACGAACTTTGCTGAATATCGATAATTCCCATTTTTTCAATACTTACAGCCGATGAAAGGATGTTTTCTTCGATCCTTGATGCCGAAACGACGACTTCCTTACCCAGGAAAGTCCCCTCTTTCATTTTTATGTCAAGATTCTGTAGGTTTTCGGAATTTGTATAAATCTCTTTTTCCTGTGTTTCATATCCTACTATGGATATTACCAGGGTGAAGGGGACACTAGCTTTGGTAGTCAAGCTAAATATTCCATTTACATCGGAGATGGTTCCAATGAGTTTTTCTTTGATGGTAATATTTGCACCAACTAAGGGTTGCTCTGAGCCAAGTTCTGTAATCGTACCTTTTATTGTCATCTCATTCTGGGCAAAAACCGATCCCGTAGAGCTAAACATCAGAAAAGAAAAAATGCTGACAAAGAAGTAGTTATGGTTCATTTATTAGGAATAAATTACATGTAACAAATAAGCTAAATTCGCTTATCAGTCACTCAAAGTAATAAAAAATAACATTCATTATATTGAATATCCAAAAAAAACGTTGAATATTTGTTTTACCAAATTAACTTATTTATGAATATTATGAATAACAGCATAAAATATTTGAAGACCATTACTCGAACTGTTTTCACAGGAATATCAATCATCGCATTGTTTTTTGCAATAAGTTGTGATACCACCAACGATGATCCTGAACCTGAATTATATGACCTTACCGGTGTATATACCTTTAAAGAAGCAACATTACAGACTAAAGTCACAATCAATATTGGCATCCTCCCCATTACCGTACCTGCCGGAACAAACATTACTGATGAGATGGCAGGAGGATTATTGGCCGAGGCGCCATGTGGCGATATCAATAATGGAGCAGTTGAATTAAAAGAGAGTCACGAATTATTTTTTGCCTGTATTGGCGAAGATGTTGAATTGAAGGCCGGAACATGGGCCATAAATGATGATTGGACAGAATTAGATTTAAATCTATCGGTTTCTACTGGAAACCTTCAGCTAAAGCTAGAATCTTTTGAGGTTGACGAGGTCAATGATGTGATTAGTGGGTCGATTGTTAGTTTTCCCCTCACTCCGGATTTGATGCTTGGTTTTCTTCCTGCTACGATGACTGAAGGAAAATCTGCGGCAGAGCTCGAAATCCTAAAGGCTTTGTTTGATGCGGTAACGCAAGTTGACGTCGATATAGCATTTCAGAAAGAAACAGAATAGATAAATTTATTATTCTAATAAAAAGGCTCTGAATCCATGGACTCAGAGCCTTTTTTTAATGCTGTATTTATTGATATATCGATCATTAGGTCTTTTACTGGAAAGTATTTACCTAGTAAATGCCAGTGCTAAAAAGCACCAACCTTTACACTGTCATTTCTCACCATTACATTGTCATTGCCAACGATTACATTGTCCTTGCCGACCATTGCTTTGTCGTTGCCGACCATTACATTGCCATTGCCAACCCTTACATTGCCATTGCCGACCATTACATTGGCGTTGCCGACCGTTACATTATCATTGCCAACCATTGCATTGGCGTTGCCGTACATCTCATCCCCACTCAGAGTCACTCGCAGAGGACTCTGAGTAAGTAAAACTCCTCAGAGTCCCC
>JAUUZS010000169.1 GCA_030589835.1 Cyclobacteriaceae bacterium | reverse complement strand
GGCTAAGCTTAATAAAGATTTTTTCCCTGACTTCAGGAATATTGTCTTTTCTTTTAGTATGGTTGTTTTACTTAGATCAACAATATCTTTTCAGTGATCAGTATAAATTTTTGGTTTCCTGTACAACGGACAATATGCTGCTTTTGGGGGGCATTCTATTAATCACCACAATAATATATTTTTTAGTAATGAAAAGTCAGATGTCTTTTCGCCACAAGGAATTGTTTTTTAGAAAATTTTATGGAGAATCAGATAGAGGAATTATTATAATTTTGATGATAGAAACCTCTATTTTTATCCTGACCGCATTTATGCTAAGTCTTGTATTGATTGATCAGATAACCCCTTTCTTTAATGAGATCACAGATAGAAATGTGAATTTCAGGGATATTGCTACAATTTCAGATTTTATCATGATTACCATTTTTTTAGTGCTATTGGAAATTATAGTTGGGATAGTGCCCTCATACTGGTATGCGCGAAACCGTGCTGTTGACCTATTGAAAAAACTACCGTAATGAATTTCATATCATTATAGGCTGATCAGACGGTTTTCGTACGTGATTCATGATTGAGGTTTGATCTGAACAATGAGTAAGGTAATGCTAATCATCTTGTTCCCTTAATTCTATAAATGCGATTTTGTGCTCTGAAATTTGTTTGTTCAGGAGCGGAATTTCTTCCTCTTTTACTTTTGAAAAAATGGATAGTTCTGTATCAATTTGCTTAAAGAGCTCAACTTTCAGCTTTTCCTCCTGCTCTGTTGGTCTAAAGTTCCCATAACTGTTCAGCGCAGCAATATGGCCCAATTTGTTGGTGAGTTTGATGGGGTAGTTCAATGGATCCTGATTGCTTTTATTCTTGGTTTGATACAAATTTTGTTCGACTCCATTCATCTTTTCTTCAATCAATTTTATGTTCGCCAACAGCTGCGCATGTTCCTTTTCATTCAGTTTTTCTTTCAATCCATTGAGCTGTACTTTCACTTTCCTGATGTGCACAATGGCCAGGTGGGCCTCTGACAGTTTATCCCTTATTGCCATTAAAAAATCGAATTGATCCTGCTGGTTTTTTGCCGATGATTGTACCCTGGGATCTTTTAAAATCTCGAATCGCTGAGTAATACTATCCTGATCCACTTTCATTTTTACCTGATACAAACCGGGTACTGCCCTGGGGCCAGAAGTATTGGCCCACCAAAGGATCATGCCATCAAAGGTTTTTGCATTTTCATAACGCATATTCCAAACAAAGAGGTTTGCCCCCTTTTCTACGGCCAGCGAGTCTTTTTTCTCTTTGGCATGGGTGCTGAATTTTTTTATTAACCTGCCATTGTTGTCCAGAAACTCCATGCTGATCCTTGTGCTGTCGGTAATATCATTATTAACATAAAAATTCACCATCACTCCACCCGAATGGTTCTGCCCGGCAGTACGGCTATTTCTTGAGGCACCTCCATTCATGGCATAGCTATCCAATGGTTTATAAAGATGAAATGGGCTATTCCCAATCTCGGCATTTAATTGGTGCAATGGACTTAGATCATCTATTATCCAAAAACTCCTCCCCTGAGTGGCAGCAATCAGGTTTTTATCCTTGATCGTCAGGTCGGTAATCGGAACAATGGGCAAATTCAGCTGAAAAGGCTTCCAGCTAGCGCCGTCATCAAACGATAGGTACATACCACTTTCGGTACCACAATACAACAATCCCTGCTTTTCCGGGTCAGCCCGAACTACCCTGGTGAAATGAGCGCCATCAATACCATCAGTGATCAAGGCCCAGGTTTTGCCATAATCTTTGGTTTTATATACATAGGGAGCATAATCTCCAGATTTATATAAGGTTCCAGCAACATATACACCACCCTTAATAAAAGGATCGGCATCAATGCTGTTGATCATCATCCACTCCGGCATATTCGGTGGAGTGACATTTTCCCATTTCAGTCCACCGTCTTTTGAAACATGAATTAACCCATCATCAGAACCTACCCATAGCAGGTCTTTTTCATAGGGCGATTCGATGGCAGCGAAAATTGTGCAGTAATATTCGACACCGGTGTTGTCTTTTGTGATCGGCCCGCCTGAAGGCCCCAATTTGGTGCTGTCATTTCTTGTTAAGTCCGGAGAGATCGTTTTCCAGGACTGCCCACCGTTTTGCGATACATGTGGGTGGTTGCTGGCCGTGTAAAGTTTTTTTGGATTATTAGGGGAGAAAAATATTGGGAAATTCCATTGAAAGCGGTATTTCATGCCTTCGGCTCCATAGCCCATCGGATTGTCGGGCCAGACATTTATGGCTTGTCTTTCGTTTGTTTTATGATTGACTCGCGTAAAAAAACCACCATAACTTCCTCCATATACGATATCATTATCCAAAGGATCAATAGCAATATGAGCACTTTCTCCACCGGCAGTGGCCTCCCAATCCCTTTCGCCGATCGAATACCCATCTGTTCTGTGCGCAATTCGGATGGTAGAATTATCCTGTTGGGCGCCATAAATGCGATAGGGAAAATGGTTGTCTGTCGTGACTCTATAAAACTGTGCAGTGGGTTGGTTGTGGTAAGTCGACCAGTTATCTCCTCCATCGAAGCTCACCTGTGCCCCACCGTCATCCGCAATAATCATTCGTTTGGCATTTTCAGGGTCAATCCACAAATCATGATGGTCGCCATGTGGGGCAGAATTGGCTTTGAATGTCTTGCCTCCGTCCTTGGATTTGTGATACTGAACATTCACCACATAGACGACATCTTCATCTTTGGTATCAGCGTAGATTCGGGAATAATACCATGCCCGTTGTCTTAGGCTCCGTGAATCATTGGTTTTTTGCCAGTTAATACCACCATCATCACTTCGGAAGACGCCACCGTTTTCGGCTTCTATGATGGCGAAAACACGATCTTTTTTTACCGGAGATACCGCGATGCCGATGATGCCTAAAGTGCCTTTTGGCAACCCTTTATGATTAGAAATAGCTGACCACGTTTCTCCTTCATCAGTACTTTTCCAAAGGGCTGAGCCTGCTCCGCCGGATGACAAACTATAGGGCGTTCTTCTTACATTCCATGTGCTGGCATACAATACCCTTGGGTTGAGCGGATCTATGATCAAATCTATTGCCCCGGCATCGGCGTTGGCAAAGAGGACTTTTTTCCATGTATTGCCCCCATCTGTACTTTTATATACACCCCTTTCGTCAGACGATTTGTACAAATCCCCCAATACGGCAGCATACACAATTTCCGGATTGTTGGGGTCTATTCTTATTCTTGGTACGTGCCGCGATGCTTTTAATCCTTTATGCGTCCACGATTTTCCTGCATCGACTGATTTCCAAATCCCGTATCCATAAGACACATTTCCACGGACAGTTTTTTCACCACCCCCAACATAGATCACATTGTTGTCAGATTCACTGACTGCTACCGCACCAATCGAACCACCAAAATATCCATCAGAGATATTGACCCAGGTAGAACCTCCGTCTATCGTTTTCCAAACACCACCACCTGTTGACCCAAAGTAGAAAAGGTTTGTGTTGCCGGGTACCCCCGTGACAGCGGCACTTCTTCCTCCCCGGAAAGGCCCAATGTTGCGCCATTTGATGGAGTTGTAGAGTGCGGTATCATATGAAACTGTGGCAATACGATGTTTTTTATTTTTTTTCTGCGCATGAACAGATGAACCTAAAAATATTGTGTTGGCAAATATTATGGATAGAAAGAGAAGTTTTTTCATAGCAAATTAAAGTATCAGTTTAAAAAAAATGATCTAATATTTAATTGGTTATTTGAAGACAAATTTAAAATTAATGGAAAAAATAAGAATTGAAACAAAAAATAGGTTTTTGCTTTATCCTACATAATGCAGGAAATATTTACTGATATGTGTAAAGAGTTGGAAGACAGGCTGGCCTTATGCCTAAAGGGAGAATATTCATGAATTATAAAGGTTGGACAATAATTAAAAGCCTTTCAGGGATTTATATTTTATTTTAATTAGCTACTTTTGCATTTCGTTTTGAGCGTATGGAAAAAATAAGAAATTTCTGCATTATAGCACACATTGATCACGGTAAAAGCACTTTGGCCGATCGACTGTTAGAGTCCACCGGTACCGTGACGGATAGGGAAATGCAAGAACAGTTGCTGGATGACATGGAACTTGAGCGTGAGCGGGGCATCACGATAAAAAGCCATGCCATTCAAATGAATTATCATCATGAAGATGAGGATTATATATTGAATTTGATTGACACTCCGGGTCATGTTGATTTTTCTTATGAAGTTTCCAGATCGATTGCCGCCTGCGAAGGGGCTTTGCTGATTGTGGATGCTTCTCAGGGAATTGAAGCACAAACCATTTCCAATCTCTACCTGGCCATGGAGCATGATTTGGAAATTATTCCGGTCATCAATAAAATAGACCTTCCGGGAGCCCAGCCTGAAGAGGTGAAGGATCAGATTGTTGATCTGTTGGGCATTGATGGGGATGATGTGATTTATGCCTCCGCTAAAGAAGGACGGGGCATTGATGATATTCTGCATGCCATTATTAACCGGGTTCCTTCTCCAAAAGGGGACCCTGACAAGCCACTTCAGGCAATGATTTTTGATTCTGTTTTCAACTCCTATAGGGGAATCGAAGTAATATTCAGGGTATTTAATGGGGAAATAAAAAAAGGAGACAAAGTAAAATTTATAAATACCGATAAGGTTTATAATGCGGATGAAGTTGGTGTTTTAAAGCTCGATCAACTACCAAAAGACAAAATCAGTACAGGAAATGTTGGTTACCTGATATCTGGGATTAAAATCGCTAAAGAAGTAAAAGTAGGGGATACCATCACTCATGTAGAAAATCCATGCGAGGAAAGCATTAAAGGATTTGAAAACGTAAAACCAATGGTTTTTGCGGGCATTTACCCGGTAGAAACCAGCGAGTATGAAGAACTTCGGAATTCCATGGAAAAGCTTCAGCTAAATGACGCTTCACTGGTTTGGGAACCAGAAACTTCGGCAGCCTTAGGATTTGGCTTCAGGTGTGGTTTTTTGGGAATGCTTCATATGGATATTGTGCAGGAAAGGCTGGAAAGGGAATTTGACATGACGGTCATCACCACTGTTCCATCTGTAGAATTCCGGGCCGTAAGAACGGATGGAACGTTTAAGGAGGTCAATGCGCCATCTGAAATGCCGGAGCCCAATACGATTTCTCATATTGAAGAGCCATATATCAAGGCACAGATTATTACTAAAGCCGATTATATCGGGCCGATCATTGCCCTGTGTATTGATAAAAGAGGCCTGATCAAAAACCAGGTGTATTTGACAAGCGACAGGGTAGAACTGACCTTTGAATTGCCCTTGGCAGAAATTGTGTTTGATTTCTATGATCGTTTGAAAACAATTTCACGCGGCTATGCTTCGCTGGATTATGAGATGGTTGGTTACCAGACGTCGACCATGGTCAAGCTAGACATCATGCTCAATGGCGATAAAGTAGATGCGCTATCGGCGATAGTTCATCGGGATAAAGCATACGATTGGGGAAAACGGCTTTGTGAGAAACTGAGGAAGTTAATCCCCAGGCAGATGTTTGAGATCGCCATCCAGGCATCAATAGGAAGTAAAATTATTGCCAGGGAAAGTGTAAGCGCAATGCGGAAAAATGTCCTTGCAAAATGCTATGGTGGCGACATCACCAGAAAGAGGAAGCTTCTTGAAAAGCAGAAAAGGGGAAAGAAACGAATGCGGAGTGTTGGTAATGTAGAAATTCCTCAGGAAGCATTTATGGCGGTATTAAAGCTGGATTAGGAAGGCAGATGCTAGAGGATAGAAATTAGAAGCTGGAAGTTAGAAGACAGAAGTTAGAAGATGTTTTGGTCTTCTGACAATTAATAATACTACTTTGATCTATAATAAATATTGATTTGTATTAAAAATCAAATTTTTCAAACTCATAATTATTTCATTTCATGGCTACAATACTCGACGGGAAAAAGACATCTTCAGATATTAGAATTGAAATCGCTGAAAAAGTAAAAGTAATTAAAGAACAGAACGGAAAAATACCTCATCTCGCAGCAATCCTGGTAGGAAATGATGGCGCCAGTGAAGCATATGTGAGAAATAAAGTAAAAGATTGTGAGCAAGTCGGTTTTAAATCTACCTTAAAAAGATTTGACAATACCGTTTCTGAAGAAGAATTATTGAACGAAGTGGAGGCAATTAATAACGATCCTGACATCGATGGACTGATTGTACAGTTACCTATTCCTGATCATATTTCGGTTCAGAAAGTCACGGACCGAATAAAACCTGAAAAAGATGTGGATGGATTTCATCCTGTAAACGTGGGTCGCATGGCCAAAAGTTTGCCTTCATATATTTCAGCGACCCCTTATGGGATTTTACAATTGCTGGAGCGATATAAAATAGAAACCTCTGGTAAGCATTGTGTGGTGATCGGCAGAAGCGATATTGTCGGTACCCCCATGAGTATATTGCTTTCCAGAAAGTCTTATCCCGGGAATTGCACAGTTTCACTCTGTCACAGCAGAACTAAGGATATCAAAGCCATGACCTTACAGGCAGACATCGTCATAGCAGCTTTAGGCATTCCCGGATTTTTGACGGGTGATATGGTGAAAGAGGGGGCCGTGGTCATTGATGTCGGAATCACACGCGTTGAAGATGCAACTAGAAAAAGCGGTTTTGCCCTGAAAGGGGATGTGAAATTTGATGAAGTAGCCTCAAAATGTAGTTTCTATACTCCCGTACCCGGTGGGGTAGGGCCAATGACCAGGGCATCTTTATTGATGAATACGCTGCTGGCAGCCCAAAAATCCATTTATAAATAAGGAGCAGACTAATTTTAAAGCTGAAAGTTGAAATAGGGATATTATACCTATTTCAACCTTTAGTAAGGCAATTTATTTCACTATTCCTCATCTTCAGGATTATAACTAAATCCATTTTACAATTCGAATTTTCATAATGAGCGAATCACATGCTTCATGGCTTGAAGATAAACTCCCCTTAATGGAATCCTTTTACACCATACAAGGTGAAGGCGTTCATTCCGGGAAGGCAGCTTACTTTATCAGGTTGGCAGGTTGTGATGTGGGTTGCCCCTGGTGTGACGTGAAGGAATCCTGGGATGTGAATGCCCATCCAATGACTAAGCTTGAGGAGATTATTAGCTCTGCAAAAGAATTCAATTCCAGGATTGCTGTAATTACCGGAGGAGAGCCCTTGATGTATAATCTGGAAGAGCTTACCCGACAATTGAAAAGTAATGGATTTCAAACACATTTGGAAACTTCCGGAGCTTATGCACTTACAGGACATTGGGACTGGATTTGCCTTTCTCCAAAGAAATTCAAAAGGCCCTTGCAGGCATCTTTCGACCGGGCGCATGAACTTAAAGTGATCGTGTATAATAAGAGTGATTTTTTGTGGGCAGAAAAAATGGCAGACCTGGTGACCCCGGAATGTAAGCTCTTGCTCCAACCGGAATGGTCAAAATCAACTAAAATGCTTCCGCAGATCATTGATTACGTTAAAAACAATCCTGATTGGGAAATTTCGTTGCAGCTTCATAAGTTTATGGATATTCCATAAAGTATAGTGTCTTTCTTAAAATAAGAAAGCAATACTTCTTAATTCATTTTTCAAGTATTCGTTATTCATTATATAAGGAGTAGACTAAGATCAAATAATTCATGAAGGCTATTATACTTTTAGGCATATTATTTATTCCCTTTTTCCCATCTTCTGCTCAGTCGAATTATTCTTCGAAGTCAAAAAAAGCCATCAAGTTGTATGAAGAGGCACAGCTATTAGTGAGACAGCGCAAATTTCATGATGCCACCGAAGTCCTGAAAAGAGCCGTAGAAAAAGACCATGATTTCATCGAGGCGCATTTAAAGTTGGCATTTTCATTTGAGTTGTTGAGGAATACCGAGGCCCAGCAGTATCATTTAGAGCAAATTGTACGCATTGATCCTAACACCACCAGGTACAAAAATGTATATTATTCGTTGGGGAAGGTATATTTTAATCAGGGGGAATATGTACGAGCCCGTGAAATGTTGTCAAAACTTGAAGTGCTAGGAATAGACAATGCGCGGATAAAGTCGGATGTTGAGGATCTTGGTGACAATATTGAATTTGCCGTCGAGCATATACAAAAGCCATTGGACATCGACCCGAAACCTCTCCCCGAAATTCTCAATGCTTTTTCGCTTCAATATTTTCCGGTATT
>JAUUZS010000100.1 GCA_030589835.1 Cyclobacteriaceae bacterium | reverse complement strand
TTAAATGTTGTAGATTACTTTTTCTTTTTTAATAAACATATAATGTAATTTAAGCCATTATTTAAAAAATTGTTTTAACATTTTTAATTTATTTACTAAAATATTATGAAGCGCAGAGTTTTTTTAAAATCCTCTATTGTTGCAGGTGCTATTGGTGGAAATTATGCCCTTGTTGCCAAACCTCATAAAAAGGTTGACAAAAACCCAATTAAAATAAGCCTGAATGCCTATTCTTTCAATAAGGAATTGAGGGCCGGTAGCTGGACGCTTTTAGACCTTATTGATTTCTGCAAAGAGCAAGGTTTTGATGCCCTTGATCCTACAGGATACTATTTTCCCGGATATCCTGAGGTGCCCACCGACTCTTATATAAATGAGTTTAAAAGAAAGGCCTTTTTGGCTGGCATTGAAATCAGTGGAACAGGTATCCGAAATGACTTCGCCAATGCTGATCCGTCAAAAAGAAAAGCGGATTTAATGCTTATCGAGTCATGGTGTGGGGTGGCAAGCAAACTCGGAGCACCATTATTGAGAGTGTTTCCCGGGAAAAAAATTAAAGATAACAGAGATAAAAATACCGTTATCCTGCAAGTGATAGAAGAGCTAAAACAAGCATGCGAAATTGGTGAAAAGTATGGCGTAATGATTGCTATGCAAAATCATAATGACTTCTTAATATCTTCAGAGGAAATAATTCAGGTGTTAGAAGGTGTGAATTCCAAGTGGCTGGGATTGTATCTTGATATTGGAAGCCTGCCTTTCAGAGATGTGTATGAAGAAATAGAAACATTGATAAAATATGCAATCACCTGGCAGATAAAGGAGCAAGTGTGGGAGAATGGTCGCAAAGTATCAGTAAACTATAATCGACTTATGGAAATCATACATAAAGCCAATTATATAGGATATTTGCCGCTGGAAACATTGCAAAGCGATCCGACAAA
Organism: Cyclobacteriaceae bacterium; assembly: GCA_030589835.1. The sequence goes on along the minus strand of JAUUZS010000100.1, from coordinate 9,125 downwards.
GAATATTCCTGTAATGATCGATGAAATCAGAGACCGCCTTTAAAATCATCATGCCCTGACCAGAACCTTTGTCATCAAGAATATTCAATCCGGATTATGCTTGCATAGCGCAAACATAATCCGGGTACCATGAGTGCTGCATAAATATTTACATTGATGTTATAGAAATAATAAAAAAGAAGATTCAAATTTGGGGATGGAAATTGAAAGAAAAAACAGCACGCAATGCAGATGTTGAAGGAGCAAAAAGTAATGAATTCCTACTGACAGATAATTAGAATAATAAAAGAACATTTTAATGCTTCAATTTGTTATTAAATGGAGTGCTAAGCTCATTTATAAGGGAATTAAATCTTAATTTTATTATGTTTGCGCGCTAATGGAAGTAAGTATGGAAATGGAAATGGAAGCATCGATAGAAAGATATGGGTATCTGAACTTGCCAATAGACCCAAAGATTAACCTCGAGCAGGAAATCCTTAGGCTAAAGAAGGAGAAAAATGCCATCATCCTCGGTCATTTTTATATCACACCTGACCTCCAGGATATTTCAGATTTTATTGGAGATAGCCTCGGGTTAAGCCAGAAAGTTGAAAAAACCGAGGCAGATGTCATCGTATTCCTGGGGGTACATTTTATGGCTGAAACGGCAAAAATATTAAATCCGGATAAAAAAGTTATTATTCCCGATTTGAATGCCGGATGTTCACTTGCTGAATCGGCGCCTGCCGATAAATTTGCAGCCTTCAAAGCCGAGCACCCTGATCACAAAGTATTGTCGTATATCAATTGCTCAGCAGATATCAAAGCACTTTCTGATGTGATTTGTACTTCTTCAAATGCCGAATCTATTGTAGCAAGTTTTGATGTGGATGAAAAACTCATTTTTGCGCCGGATAAGAATTTAGGTAATTATATCAATAGCAAGACTGGAAGGGACATGGTGTTGTGGGATGGCGCTTGTATGGTGCATGAGAAATACTCCCTGGAAAAAATACTCGCCCTCAAGGATCAACAAGCCGATGCCGAATTTATTGCTCATCCGGAATGTGAAAAGCCCCTTTTGATCGCTGCTGATTTTGTGGGTTCTACCACTGCGCTTTTAAAGTATTCTCAAAAAAGCGATGCGAAGAAATTTATCGTTGCTACAGAAAGTGGTATTTTGCATCAGATGCAAAAAAACAGCCCGGACAAGATTTTTATTCCGGCGCCTTCGATCGACTCTACTTGTGGTTGCAATGATTGCTCGTTTATGAAGCTCAATACCATGGAAAAACTGTATCTATGCCTTGAACATGAGCAGCCGGAGCTGACCTTGAGTGAAGAATTGATGGCGAAAGCTAAAATCCCAATTTTAAGGATGCTGGAAATTTCAAAAAAACTAAACCTATAAACCCCTATAAGATTTGTCTTCAATTATAAAATCTGATTATTTAGTAATTGGTAGTGGCGTGGCAGGCCTGAGCTTTGCATTAAAAGTTGCTGAATATGGACAGGTGAATTTAATTTCCAAACGATTGGCCAATGAGTCCAACACCTCCTATGCACAGGGAGGTATAGCTTCGGTCACCAATAAAAAGGATGATTTCAAAAAACATATTGAAGATACGCTCATTGCCGGAGCTGGCCTTTGTCATAAGGACGCCGTTGAATCAGCAATTTCGGAGGCTCCGGAAAGGATAGCTGATTTGATAAAATGGGGTGTTAAATTTACCAAGAGTAATGATGGCTCCTATGATTTGGCACGAGAAGGCGGGCATTCAGAACACCGTATATTGCATGCGGCAGATATGACTGGCGCTGAGATTCAGCGTGCGCTGCTCGAAAAGGCCAAAGCGAACCCCAACATTCATATATATGAAAATCATTTGGCGATTGATATCATCACGGAGCACCATGTCCTTGGCAACCTTCAATCTGCCTTTAACATCTGTTTTGGTGCCTATGTGCTGTGTGAGGAAAATAAATGCGTAAAAACCTTTCAGTCAAACTATACCGTCATTGCCACAGGGGGTGCCTCCAAAGTGTTTTTGCATTCTACAAATCCCGATATCGCCACCGGCGATGGGATCGCGATGGCTTACCGGGCAGGAGTAAGGATTGGCAATATGGAATTTGTTCAGTTTCATCCGACGTCATTGTATAATCCCGGACGAAGATCATTTCTTATCTCTGAAGCATTGAGGGGTTTTGGTGGCAAATTGATGAACGGCAGCAATGAATATTTTATGCCAAAATATGATCAGCGGGCAGATCTTGCCCCAAGGGATATCGTAGCCCGGGGCATTGACGCTGAGATGAAAAAAAGGAGAGAGGACTGTGTGTTTTTAGATATGAGACATCTTGATGGGGAGGAGGTACGTTCAAGGTTCCCCAATATTTATAAATACTGTAAGGAGTCCATCAAGATAGATATCTCTGCTGAGCCCATACCTGTGGTACCTGCGGCACATTATTTTTGTGGGGGCATTATGACGAGCCTTACAGGGCAAACCTCTATGCAAAACCTTTATGCTATTGGCGAAGCGGCACATACAGGACTGCATGGTGCCAATCGACTGGCGAGCAATAGCCTTATTGAAGGATTGGCGTTTAGCCATAATGCGGCGATGAAAGTAATCAATAAGCGAGCGAGAAATTTTGGGACTGTGGTTATTCCTGAATGGGATGAATCCGGGATTATCGACGAAAAAGAATGGGTATTGACACGGCACAACAAGAAAGAAATCCAGAACATAATGTGGGATTATGTGGGTATTGTGCGATCGAAAAAGCAATTGAACAGGGCCAAAAGAAGAGTCCATGTGCTTTATCAGGAAATTGAAGATTATTATAAGAAATCAAAAATTTCCGGGGAATTGGTCGAATTGAGAAACCTCGCATCCATTGCTTTTCTGATCATTACTTCAGCCTTGAGAAGAAATGAAAGCAGGGGCCTACACCATATGACGGATTATCCTGAGAAAAGCGATAAACTCTTAAAAGACACCATTATTTAGTGTCTGTCTATAAAGTCCGATTTCTGCGTTATGTTCATCCTCAAAATGATCCTCCCGGTCAATCGGGACTCACATTTTTCGGATTTCACAAGCCCTGCCTACCGGACAGGCAGGCTTGAACTCGAACCTTCAGAACAAACTCTGACTTTATAGGCGGACTCTATTTAATGTCTCCCTAAAAAACACACAGTTGTATTGACTCTTTAAAACCGCAATTGATGATATCTGTTTCTGATTTTAAATTCTAAATGCATCCGCATTTTTTGCCAAATGTTTGTCCACCATCAAACGCAAACGGTAGATACATTATAAAGTTTAAACAACCACTATACAATTGTTGTTTAATTGTTTGGTTAGCTGTTGAAGAAGGAAATAATTAATGTGATCTAATGAGTAATACAATAGAAGAAAAGCAAAATGTAGTCATAAAATTTGCAGGGGATTCCGGTGACGGGATGCAATTGGTGGGCACACAGTTTACCAATAATACCGCCTCAATTGGTCACGATTTAGGTACATTTCCCGATTTTCCGGCCGAGATAAGAGCCCCTCAGGGTACCATCCCGGGAGTATCGGGATTTCAAATTCACTTTGGAAGTACAGAAGTATATACACCCGGCGACACCTGCGATTTGCTGGTGGCGATGAATGCCGCAGCACTAAAGAGCAATCTTCATAATGTTAAAAAAGGAGGGATTCTCATCCTGAATACGGCTGGTTTTGATTCAAAAAATCTGAGGCTTTCTGGTTATGATATAAATCCCTTGGATGACGATCAACTTTCGACTTACCTGGTGTATAAAATTGACATCACAAAATTGACCAGGGAAGCTTTGCTGGATATTGAGATGGGCGTCCGGGAAAAAGATAGGTCTAAGAACATGTTTGTGTTGGGCTTCATTTATTGGTTGTACAACCGAAATCCAGAGAATACCATTCATTTTATAGAACGGAAGTTTAAGGATAAAAGTGATGTCCGTGAGGCCAATATTAAGGCCTTAAAAGCCGGCTATAATTATGGGGATATTACTGAAGCCTTTTCAAGTCGCTTCAAAGTAAAGCCGGCAAAAATGCTTCCGGGTACTTACCGAAGTATCACAGGAAATCCAGCTCTGGCATTGGGATTGGTCGCTGCAGCGAAAAAGACAGGATTGCAGCTTTTTTATGGTACATATCCAATCACACCTGCTAGCGATGTGCTTCATGAATTAGCAAAATATAAGAATTTTGGGGTAAAAACATTTCAAGCAGAAGATGAAATTGCGGCTGTTTGCTCGACCATAGGCGCAGCTTTTGGTGGAAATCTAGGAATCACCGGAACCAGTGGACCCGGACTGGCTTTGAAGGCTGAGGCCATCGGCTTGGCGGTAATGCTTGAGTTGCCCCTGGTGATATTGAATGTGCAGCGTGCTGGCCCGAGTACCGGATTGCCAACCAAAACCGAACAATCAGATTTGTTGCAAGCGGTTTACGGTAGAAACGGCGAATGTCCAATGCCTGTAATTTCGGCATCCACTCCATCATCTTGTTTTGATGTGGCATATAAAGCTGTAAAAATAGCAATTGAGCATATGACGCCGGTATTGGTCTTGAGCGACGGATACATTGCCAACGGAGCTGAACCATGGAAATTCCCTAAATCTGCTGATTTGGAAAACATCAAAGTGGATATATTAAAAAGTAAGGAAAGTGAAGAGAAATTCATGCCTTACCTCAGGGATGAAAACCTCGTGCGCAAGTGGGCGGTGCCTGGCGTTGAAGGATTGGAGCACAGGATTGGCGGATTGGAAAAAGAGGAAAATACAGGAAATGTATCGTATGATCCGGATAACCATCAGCTCATGGTAAAAACAAGGGAGGCGAAGATCGAAAAAATTGCTGATTTTATTCCCGAGCAAACTGTTGATTCAGGGGAAGAATCCGGAACCGTGTTGGTATTGGGGTGGGGCTCAACCTTTGGTTCTATAAAAAGTGCCGTAATAGACCTTATTGCGGAAGGATATAAAGTGTCACACGCTCATTTGACTTATATTAATCCTTTCCCAAAAAATTTAGGTGAGCTGATGAATAAATTTGATCGCGTATTGATCCCGGAAATAAACAATGGTCAGCTCATCAAGTTGATCCGCGACAAATACCTCATTGACGCCATAGGCTTCCATAAAATAAAGGGAACTCCCATCACCAAAATCGAGTTAAGGGAAGAAATTTTACGTGTGCATTCCGTAACATGATCAACGCCAAAGGATAAGATTGAAAATAAAGCATAACAAACTGAGCTGTTGTAAATGTGATATGAATAAATAGTTCAGGACATCAATAATTGAATTATGAAAATTAAAGCACCGGTAAAAAGGTCGACAAGTACCATTAATATTCAAGACCAAAACAATGGGGGATTGACTTCAAAAAATTTAGTTTCCGGCCAAGAGGTGAGGTGGTGCCCGGGTTGTGGAGATTATTCAATCCTAAAACAAATGCAGACCATCCTTCCCCAAACAGGATTGGAAAAAAAGGATATCGTGTTTGTTTCCGGTATTGGGTGCTCATCGCGGTTTCCTTATTATCTCGATACCTTTGGCATGCATAGCATTCATGGCAGGGCGACTGCTATTGCCAGTGGGCTGAAGGCCACCCGGCCTGAGTTGAGCGTATGGGTTGTTACCGGTGATGGTGATGGTCTTTCGATTGGAGGAAACCATATGGCGCATTTGCTAAGGCGAAATTTTGATATAAATGTGTTGCTGTTCAACAATGAAATCTACGGCCTGACCAAAGGGCAATATTCCCCAACTTCCAGCATTGATAGCATTACCAAATCAACACCTTTAGGATCTTTGGATCACCCCTTCAATCCTGCGGCATTTGCTATGGGAGCTGAAGGCACCTATATTGCAAGGTCTATGGATCGGGATCCGAAACATTTGCAAGCTATGCTCAAGAGGTCTCACGAACATAAGGGGACTTCTTTCCTGGAGATTTATCAAAACTGCAATATCTTTAATGACGGGGTCTTTTCTGCCTTTACGGATAAGGATGGTAAAAAGCTAAATACCCTTTTTGTGGAGCACGGTAAGGCCATGGTATTTGGACAGGAGGATGAATTAGGGATCAAACTAGATGGCACCCAACCTGAGCTTGTCAAACTGAGTGATGGCTATTCTTTGGATGATCTTTGGATCCACGATGAACATGATGCCATTAAGGCGAACATCCTTATCAGGATGGAATCCTTATTTCCCGATGAGGGTTTCCCGAGGCCATTTGGCGTATTATATGCCGGACGACGCTCAAATTATGAGGTAGTATTAGAACAGCAAGTGCAAAATGCCATATCCCAACATGGAGAAGGGAACCTGGACGCCTTGATTGCCGGTAATGAAACCTGGGTGATTAACTAGAGTCTGTCCATAAAGTCATCGAATTGAACGATTTATCTTTTTGCGCCTTTTTGCCTTTCTCAATTTGCCTAATACCCAGGCATTTGCTGCATTGAGAAAGCCAAAAATCCATCAAAAATCTCAACATTTCAAAAATCAAGCACTTTATGGATAGACTCTAAATTGGGAGAGATAAATTCTGAGTTTATGGAGTTACTTGAGATATTGTGTATAGAATCAGATAAAATTCCTACTTTAGATGGCATCATAGCAGAAGTCGAAGATGTAAGGAATACCAGATATGAGGAGTAATTAAGTTATCCAGGAAACCTGCATTTAGCGTGCTTGGATTATTGACAATTAGCGCTATTGCTTTACCTTTAAAACCTGGCAGACCAAAGGGTTGGTGGACAAACCTCCTCCCATTTTAGCTGTAAAACGATATGGATAAAAAATGTTTAGAATGTGGTGATGCCATTGTAGGCCGTAGTGACAAGAAATTTTGTTCGGATCAATGCCGGACAACCTATTACAACCGGCAAAATGCCGATAGCACAAATTATATGCGAAATATAAATCGCATACTTCGAAAGAATAGAAAAATACTTGCTGATCTCAATCCCAATGGGAAATCAAAAGCAGGGAAATCAAAATTATTGGATCTGGGATTTAATTTCAGCTATTTCACCAATGTGTATAAAACAAAGTCAGGAAAGGTTTATTATTTCTGTTATGAGCAAGGATACCTTCCCATTGTAGACAATCAATTTGCCTTGGTGCACAGGCAAGAATATGTTTCCTGATTTTTGTATTAAAAATTAGGGCCTTTTAAAGTCATAACACCCAGCAGGAAAAGTAAAAAGCCAAAATATTAAGCGGAAAGTAAAAGTAAAAAACCCTTTTTATTTTGTATTTCGGCAATTTTATTTTAGTTCATTGCTACTACTGATTGGCCAATCTGTCCGGAATATCCTTGAGCTTATATACTTGCCAGAAAAAGGCATCTGCTGCATGCTGATCTCCGGGGAAGTTTTGCATGGTTTTTATTTTACCGTCCTCGATGGTATAAACCAGCACCCAATTCATGTCGAGTTTATGCTCCCCCACCTGTGCCCAGCCACGATGGCAATCTATTACGTGATCGTCATTGCCTTCAAGCACTGTTACTTCGGCGTTGAAGTTGGCTTTTTGAAGTTGAGCATAATAGGCGATAACTTCCTCGATCCCTTTTTTTGTCCCCGCTAAAGGATGATGCCCTGGAACATGCCATTCGATGTCAGAGGCGAATATCTCACGGAGGCCAAGGATATCTTTATCCTTATAATATTTAAAAAACTGTTTTACAAGCGCAACATTTTCTTGTGCAGTGGCATTAAATGAATCGTCCATATCAAAAAATAGTTAAGTGTGAATATTGTGAGGAAAAGGTAGTATTTTTTGATTAAAAATGCCTCACTAAGGTGCATTATTTCTTTCAGCAAATGTATGGCTAATGCGTATTGATTTTGAATTTGAAAAATGGATCGAGATGAACAAGTAATCAGATTACTGTCGGTTATGGATCGAATTTGATTTCTATATCATACTTGGTGATTTATGTATTCATCCCAGGATCACCACCACGCTTACTTCGGATTATCCACACATATTTCCTGTTGCTATCGTCAAAATATTCGATTTTCATTTTTGACTATTTACACCTGATCCCGGACTATTTATCTTTAGGCAATTTGTCATACCATGTATATTTCAGGATGACGGTACAAACGGTAGCAATCGTGAAACTAATTAGTGCAGGGACGGTTTCCAACAGTATCAGGTAGATAGGGAATACTATTAAGGCTGACTGCCAAATAATGCCTATGAACACGTTAAACATGTCCATTTTGAAATTTTTATTGGCTTTAAAGGATGGGTTTTCTGCGATTACCTTATCATGTATAGGTTTCCAAAATCCCCATGGCCTGATTTTTTTGTAAAATTCTTTAAGCACCTTTTAATCAACAGGAGGGCCACTGAATGTTCCCAATATTGCTCCGATAATCGATATTAAGAGAATGTAAGGGAAGAAATAAAGTGGATGTAAACTTGATACACTATAAATGAACGAGGTTTCCTGAATGTGTTCAATGTATTGATGCAATTGCGCTAGTGTTTCTACTTCACCCACTGATGTGACATTGATCATTGATTCCTGGGGAGTGTCTAATGAAAGAGCACCTATATGTGCGTTGTATTGTTCCTGTGTGAAGTTTGACCCTAATACGGTATTGTTGATTTGAAAAGTAAACATAAAACCAAAAAGCCCGGGAATGAGGGCAATGATAATTCCACTTGCCATGCCCCAAAAGAATCCTCTGGAATTAAATCTCCACCAATACCATTTCAGTACGTTGGCAGCAACATAAGCCCCATACAGCGATGATACGATCCACTGCAGTACTTCATTGACATCCTTAGCCTAGAAGCCAAAGAATATACTTACTGCCACCAAGGCCAAACCAGATAAATAGGTGATCGATTGAGTCTTTTTTTGATCGGCCTTAGGATTAATGTATTTAAGGTAAATATCATTTACCACATAAGCCTGGGCAGCATTGAGCGTTCCGGCAAAGGTCGACATAAAAGCGGCAAGCAATCCGGCCAGTAAAAGCCCCATAAAGCCCACAGGTACAAATTGGTCGATGCCAGGTAGGCACAGACAATCAGTATATCAATAAGTCCGGGTTTCATGAAGAAATTGGAT
>JAUUZS010000129.1 GCA_030589835.1 Cyclobacteriaceae bacterium | reverse complement strand
GGGGATGCTAAAATCTAAAATATGCGTGCAAATGGTGTGCAAACAAAAAAAGCACTTACAACTATTACGCCGTAAGTGCTTGATTATCAATGTGGGCCCACATGGGCTCGAACCATGGACCCCCTGATTATGAGTCAGGTGCTCTAACCAACTGAGCTATGGGCCCCACTCAACCTGTCATTCTGCCTATTATTTTCGAATTAACTTCTGACAGTCTTGAATTTGGGAGTGCAATATTAGATATTTGTCGTCTAATTTTCAAGTAAATATCAAAAATTGAACAATCAAAAAATTGAAAATGTCATCTTTGACCTGGGTGGCGTAATTATTAACCTCGATATAGACCATGCTTTTGATAAATTCTCCCAGCTATTTGGCCATGATGTCAGGTCACATATGATGGATGACTATCATAATCATAAATTTTTTCAGCAATATGAAGTGGGGGCAATAAGTGAAGAGGAGTTTCGGAGTTCGTTACGAGAACTTGCCCACTCAGATTTAGACGATGCCCATTTGGATCAGGCATGGAATTCAATGTTGGGAAATTTGCCACGAGAACGAGTTGAATGGATCAGGGAATTGGCAAATGAGTATAATGTTTTTATTCTTAGCAATACAAATTCCATCCATATCAGGAGGTTTAATGAAATTTTCAAACAATCCTCTTCGTTCAATCTACCTGAAGAACTTTTTCATAAGACCTACTACTCACATGAGATTAAGGACCGCAAGCCCAACCTTTCTTGTTTTCAGTATGTGTTGGATGATTTTGGAATGGCGCCTGAAAGAACGATTTTTTATGACGATAATTTAGATAATATAAACTCGGCAAGCGATTTGGGATTAAGGACAGTTTTGGTAGAGAGAAATTTATTGCGCAGGGATCAATTGCCAAATGGAAAATAATAAATACAAGAAAATCCATATCGTTCAACTCATTCTTTTTATTGTCACTGTTATCGCAACCACAATATCCGGGGCGGAATGGATGTTTGGAAAATCGATTATGTACGGTGAAGTACAGCTAACGACATCAGAACTGCTGTCAGGGCTCTACTTTTCGGTGCCTTTTTTGAGCATACTTACCGTCCATGAATTTGGGCATTATCTTACCGCCAAATATTATAATGTCAAGGTCACGCTGCCATTTTTCATCCCGATGTGGTTCGGCTTTATTCCGGCGCCAAGCATAGGCTCAATGGGGGCTTTTATACGGATCAAAAGTCTGATTCAGTCCAGAAAAGAGTATTTTGATATTGGAATAGCTGGGCCTTTAGCAGGATTTATTCTGGCCTTAGGTGTGCTGACTTATGGGTTTACCCATCTTCCCGAAGCGGATCATATTTTCGATATTCACCCTGAATACCAGGAATATGGGTTGGATTATGAAAAATATATTTATGAACAGCAAGAGATAAATTTTGCAGTGGGAGACAATCTTGTCATGATGTTTTTCAGACATTTTGTAGCTGACCCGGATAAAGTACCCAATAAATATGAAATGTATCACTATCCATGGTTGTTTGCCGGCTATCTGGCGTTATTTTTTACCGCGCTAAATCTCATACCCATTGGTCAGCTCGATGGGGGGCATGTGATTTATGGATTGTTTGGATATAAAAATAGTCGTATCGTATCGCGTACGCTTTTTTTGATTATGGTTACCATATCCGGGATAGGCCTATTGCCTTCCGGTCCCATAAATTCAGATTTCATGATCAATGCAGTCTTCTATTTGTTATTTCTATATTTGGCATTTCACCATTTTGAAAGAGACCTGAAAAAAAGGGCCTTATTGATAATATGGATTATGATTATCCAGGTTTTTACAGGCAAATATTTTCCGCATATTGAGGATTATGGCCTTTATATGGTGTTTGCATTCCTTATCGGAAGATTTCTTGGAATTGATCACCCCAAGGCGACTATAGATAAACCATTAGATTTGAAGCGAAAAATAATTGGTTGGATTGGACTGATCGTATTTGTTATTTCATTTACCCCAAGGCCTTTATATTTTGAATTTAATGAAAAAGCCCAGGTTGAAAAACCCGGACTTGAGGTAAAAGACCATGATCCGTCAAAAGTCATTGCACGGCGGATGATAGAAATTTTTTAGGTCTTCAGAAATTTTAGAGCGTGTATCGGAGTGGTCTTCCCAATAGACACAAACACAATTGGCGACTTCATTTTCAAAACATGCACCTTTTTGATGATCATTAAATTCGGTTTTCAAGTTATCGGTTTCCCCAATAAAAATAACATTGTGATCGACTGATGCATCTGCTTTGATGGTTCTGTGCGTGACTACATATACTGCTTCTTTCTCTTTGTGATCCCGGATTTTGGGATATACATTAAATGTATATTTATGACCTGAAATACCGGTAAAATCTAATGTTCCTATTTTTGACATCCTTTAAGGTTTTAATGTTAAAAAATCAACAACTTCAATCCTGGAACCATAAAATCATGTGTTCCCTTGCAAGATTTTAATTTAGAATAATTTTCTCTTTTTTAACGGATAATGAATAACTTTTTGCAATTTATTTAAAAATATTTTATTACTGGTCGATCGTCAGCTATCAATTGCGCAATATGCTGAGGCGAAACAGCCTTTTTATGTTCATTCACCTTCCAGACTATTCTATTTATGTGTTAGCAGTTTATGGTGCGCATGTATTGTCCCCCTCTTTGCGTTTCCTGCGCCTTAATTAGAGCCTGTCCATAAAGTCATCGAATTGAAATATTCATCTTTTTGCGCCTTTTTGCCTTTCTCAACTTGCCTAATACTCAGGCATTTGCTGCATTGAGAAAGCCAAGAATTCATCAAAAATCTAAACATTTCAAAAAACAAGCACTTTATAGACAGACTCTATTTATAGAATAATGGCCATATTTTTTTGAGCAAAACTTATTTTAAGATAATTTCAATGTTGCAATGCTGCCTGACGGATTATTGATGATTTTTAATGAAAATGAAAAAAACCATATAGAAAAAATTCCCAACAAAATGAAGAATAAAAAAATTGCCATGCTCGGCACAGGATTTATCAGTGATTTTTATACCAAAACCCTGCACAGTCTGAGAAGTGGTGATCGTGTGGTGCTGGTATATTCCAGGGATAAAAAAAGAGCTGAAAAATTTGCAAAAAAATGGGAGATACCAAACCATACCACCTCTCTCGAAGAAGCCGTTAGTCACCCTGAAATCGACACAGTTATTATAGGCCTGCCTAACAATCTCCATCTTGAGGCAGTAAAAGCAGCTGCCAGGGCAGGTAAAGCTGTTTTATGTACTAAGCCACTCGGTAGAACGGCTGAAGAGGCTAAAGAAATGCTGGAAGTTGTAGAAGAAGCCGGAGTATTTAATGGTTATCTCGAAGATTTGGTTTATACGCACAAAACACTAAAAGCATTGAATTCGGTAAAAAATGGCGCCCTGGGAGACATTCTCTGGGTGAGGTCAAGAGAAACCCATCCTGGCCCCCACAGCGACTGGTTCTGGACAAAAGAAATTTCGGGTGGCGGGGCAATTGTCGATATGGGCTGTCACTGCATTGAAATAGCAAGAAATTTTATCGGTAAAGACATCAGACCGGTAGAAGTGATGTGTTGGGCCGACACCCAGGTAAAGCCAATCGAAGCGGAAGACCATGGACTTGGTTTGGTGAAATATGAAAATGGCGCCATAGGCCAGTTTGAAGTAAGCTGGAATTTTAGAGGCGGAATGGATTTGCGGGATGAAGTGAGCGGTGTAGAAGGAACAATTAGAATGGATCATTTTCTGAGAACGGGATTTGATATGTTTACAGCCGTTGGTGAAGGGGGTTATGTAGCCGAGAAAGCCGAGACAGATAAGGGATGGCTATTCCCGGTAGGTGATGAGGTCGGAGCGCTGGGGTACGACAACATGTTTCACGATATGTTCGAAAGTATCGACGGGCAGCAAAAACCAATGGAAGATTTCTATGACGGTTATGTGGTAAATTCGATTATCGATGCATGCTATAAATCTGCTCAATCCAAAAAATGGGAGCCTATACAACTGGATATCTGGAGAGGAAAAAGCGGGGTCAAAAAGATAAGTGCCCTGAAATCGTATGATGAGAATCATTATCTAATAAAAGAAGAGCAGCTCCCGAATGGCACCACCAAACTGATATTAAAAGAAAAAAAATCCGGAAAAATAATTCAGAGAGAGAAATGATGGGAAATCCATTCAGATGGGAAATCAACGAAATGGGCAGTTCTAAAAAGGCTTTTTTATAGCAAACCTGCCTTTTGAAGAGTCAGGAAAGCCTGGCCGTCGGGCAATAATGCTTTAATATTCATTACTTCGAGCCGAATCCCTTTATGGGGAAACCTTTTTTTTAAGTGTTTAAATTCAAAAATCATAAAACAAAAGCATGTACTTTTAGTTTTGAAGTAAATCAATTTTTATACATTTTAATTTTTAATAGCTATGGCTAATATAACACTTGGGCCCAATCCAGTGACTACCACCGGCGAATTGCCAGCAATTGGAACGATCGCCCCAAATTTTACTGTAACAAGGACAGACTTAACGGATACTGCCTTAACGGATTACAAAGGAAAAAAAGTGATATTAAATATTTTCCCCAGTATCGGAACAGGAGTTTGTTCCGCATCAGTTCGAAAATTTAATGAAATGGCATCCCAACTAGAAAATTCAGTTGTGATTTGCATATCCAGGGATCTGCCCTTTGCCCATCAGCATTTTTGTGAAGCAGAAGGCATCGAAAACGTAATCCCTACATCAGTATATAAAAATACCGGATTTTCTGACAACTACCATGTACAGATGTTAGATGGTAAATTTGAAGGCCTGTTTTCCAGGTGTATTGTGGTTATTGACGAAGAAGGAAAAGTAACCTATACCGAACAGGTGCCCACTATTGGGCAAGAGCCAGACTACGATAAAGCCCTGGCTGCCGTAAAATAAACATTAACAACAGTTATCCATAAAACCTGCTTTAATGAGCAGGTTTTTTTATGCCTTCAGTTTGTCTTTAAAGAAAATTGCAAAGAAGATAAAAACCAGAACAGAAAATCCTGCCGGTATCAGCCAGATCATCTCCCAGTTATGCATATTGTCTGACGTCACGTACATATCAACAATAAATCCTGAAGCTAGCGTGCCGATATAAAATCCCAATCCATAGGTTGCAAATGTGATCAGGCCCTGGGCAGAGTTCCTGAGGTTTTCAGGAGCGCGCTTATCAACGAATATCTGGCCTGTAACAAAGAAAAAATCATAACAGATGCCATGCAGAATAATGCCCAAATAAAACATCCACACCATAGTTTCATTATCGCCATAAGCAAAAAGCAAATACCTGACAATCCATGCCGCCATGCCTATCAAGATCATCTTTTTCACTCCAAAACGCTTAAAAAAGAAGGGCATCACGAGCATAAAAATAATTTCTGACATTTGCCCCATGGTCATTTTTCCTGCAGCGTTGGTCATCCCACTTTCATTCAGAAATGCGTTTGTAAACGAATAATAAAACATTAACGGTATGCATATCAAAACAGAAGAAATGATCATAATGACAAAATCTTTTTCTTTGAAAAGTTTAAGTGCATCCAGACCTAATATTTGGGAAACAGTTTTCTTTTCCTGATCTTTTTTGGGTGGCACATGGGGCATGGTAAAGCTATACAAGCCAAGTGCTGCAGAAACCACTGCTGCTATCTTGAAAAAAGTCGACTTATCTTCTATCCCCAAATAACCTATGATCAATCCTGCAATGATCCATCCAATGGTGCCAAGCACCCTAATGCCGGGAAATTCCTTTCCAGGATCCTTTAACTGACTGAATGACAGAGTATTTGAGAGCGCCATGGTAGGGGTATAGCAAAATGAGTATGCCAGCAGCAAAATATAAAAATTGCCGAATGTAGTAACTTCTGAAATTGCGAAAAGCAATACGGCGCCAATCAGATGGAGTATTCCCAGAAGCCGCTCAATGGCAAAATATTTATCCGCAATCATCCCCACAAAAAAGGGTGAAATCATTGCTGCTATGGCAAATGTCCCATAGGCATGACCCACTTGCTCTCCATCAAAATTCAATGTTTTCATCAAATAATTGCCCATGGTCACATACCAACATCCCCAAACAAAATATTGCAGAAGCATCATGGAAGAAAGCTGAAATCGTATTTTTAGCGTCATAAAAATGGAGTTAAAATTTAAGAATTCCTTATTCGCTGCCGTAGGACACCAAGGCATCTACCTTATAATCCCCGAAATTATTTTTACCCCCTAAAAATGCCAACTCTATTATAAAAGAAATTTGAACAATGATGCCACCGGCTTTCTCAATTAAATCGCTTGCCGCTCTGGCAGTGCCTCCTGTTGCCAGTAAATCATCATGCAGCAGTATGCGGTCCCCGGGAGTAATGGAGTCCTTATGGATTTCAAGCGTATCCTCACCATATTCCAGCGAATAAGACTGATGTAGGGTCTCGGCGGGAAGCTTCCCGGGCTTCCGGACCAGTACAAAACCGGCCCCTAGTTTTTCGGCCAGTATTCCACCAAAAATAAATCCTCTTGACTCAATCCCCACTACCTTATCTATGTTCATATCTTTTGATAATGTATACAGTGCATCGGCGCTTTTCCGAAAACTGTCTTTGTCCTTAATAAGTGTGGTGATGTCCCTGAACATAATCCCTTTCTTAGGGAAGTCAGGCACATTTCGGATCATTTGCTTAAAATATTCTTCCATGTATAAAAAATTACTAAGTCATTGAAATTGGTTAAAAAGATAATCCTGACGAATATAGAAAATTCACCCTAATTTCAAGAAAGGTTAAAGGAATTATTGAATATTCATGATGAATCCGAAAACGGCATAAAATTTTCCCCTTAATTTTTGCTCCCGGCTCCCTTACTTTTCCGTACTCGTGCTGAAGTCGTGCCACCGGAATAAACGGAAGTTTAAAGGCTTGCTTTGCTGGCTGTAAAGCGTTTTAATATTTCCAGCCTTTCGGCGATCTCCGGTTTGCAGATTAAAAAATTATAATAATCACTTTTCGAAAGCCTAGATACCTTTCGTATTCCAGAATTTTCATCAATATTAAAAAACATATAATCAATCCCGGCGAGGAGTTCACTTACTCCCTTTGCAATGTCTTCATCCAAAATTTCTATTAGTAAGGTTGGTTCAAAAGCTTTGATATACTTCCCTAATCCTTCAAGCACCTCTACTTCATGGGTTTCGACATCAATCTTGAGAAGGTCAATCCTTGATATGTTATTTTGTTGAATAAAAGTATCTAGTCGAACGGTCTCAATACGAATCGGAATGGCCTTTTCGCCATCAGTGGTCGTATCTTTATTGACCGTAATTGAATAGGTATGTTCCGTATCCTGATCATAGATCAATGCGCTTCCATCACGATTGGATATCGCTTTTTTTTCACATTTGATATCATAATTATTTAATAAGTTATTGTACGACAGTTTATCATATACCCTTTCTACTGGTTCAAAAGCATATACATCGGCATTGGGATTAATTGTTTTTGCCATCAAAGAATAAAGCCCGGTATTGGCGCCAATATCAAAAATTGTCTGTGCCTCCTGGCATAACTCAAACCAAATTCGTTGTGAAACTTGTTCCCATCCGTTATAAATCCCTTTCCAAAAAATTTCGTTTTCCAGGCGAAAACCATAATGTCTGATTTTGAACTGCCTGTTTCCGTCTATCCTGACAGTCATGTTATCAACAAAATATAAATATTGATATATATGTTGCCCGGGTGTATAGATCCTTTTTAAGATTAAATACAATTGCTTTTTGAAAGGTAAAATATGATAAAATCTCCTGATTAAATTTTTGATTTTACCCGAATTGTATGATTTTTTATAGTTATACCCGTCCATGCATGTCTCTGAAAAGCTCATCAAATATATTCAACTTCAAATTTTTTACATATGAATGGGAAATAATTATCACCTCTTTATATGTATGGAACAAGTTGTGAAAGCTGGTGGATTATCAACAATACCTGATTTATAAAATATCTTCACCCAATATATGATCGATACACCCTTCCGCACTTCTCAGCGTCCTATGCCATCTATTGAGTAGGCGTAAACCCACTTTGAGATTAAACAGTTGATTCACCAATAATTACATCGTTTACAAACTGCAAGGCTCTTTTTTCTGCCCAGCTTTCTTTTTGGCCTGGCCTCCAATATCCCATATGTCCTCCTCGTTTTGGGGTTTCAAGGTAAAAATGATCATGGTTTTCAGCCTCTTTATATGGATAACAATCTTTGGGAAACATAGGGTCATTGAGAGAATTGACCAGTAATGTCGGAAGCTTTATACCTTCAATGTAATTTCCTGCACTTGCATAGTTGTAAAATTCTTCTACGCTTTTGAAATTATATAATGGCGCAGAAAAACGGGTATCAAAACTATAGAAATCAGTGATGCCGTCGATTCCTGACACATCAAACAGGTCTGGAAATTGTGCTGCCTTAAGCTTAATTTTTATTTTTAGCTTATCTAAAAATTTGCCCAGGTATAATTTGTTGTCCGGTTCTGAAAGCTTCTTTGCACAAGATCCCAGCTGACAAGGGATGGAAAAAGCAACACCGCCAAGTACTTCGGATGGAACCTGATCTCCGTTTTCCCCTAAATATTTCACCAGCAAGCTGCCTCCCAGGCTGAATCCTATCAGCACAATTTTTTTATACCCTTTCGCTAAGGTATGCGCAATAACATCCTCCAAATCTTCCGTTGCCCCATGATGGTATAATTTTGGGGTAAGATTATTTTCTCTGCTACAACTCCTGCAATTCCACGATAGCACATCCCAATTATTTTTTAAAAATTTGTGCGCCATCCCCAGCATATAAGGCTTATTGGTATGTCCTTCCAGTCCGTGGGATAAAATTATGATTCTATCTTTAGCATTGTTTACGTAGTCGAGATCAAGAAAATCATGATCCCGGGTTGTGATTCTTTCGCGTTCATAGACAATGGGTTTGGTCTTCCTGAACAGGCTGGGGACAATAGTTTCCAGATGATTGCTATACAACCAAAAGGGGGCTCCATATGTTGATTTAGGAATGATCGGCATATTTCGTGTCTGAATGAATGAATATTTTTAGTATTCGTTTATTTTTGCGT
>JAUUZS010000350.1 GCA_030589835.1 Cyclobacteriaceae bacterium | reverse complement strand
TTACAGATGTCAATTACCAGGGAAGCCAGACAGGTCAGTTGGTCATCACGGATTTGATTGTTCAAACGGTAACTTTCCCAACGGTAAGTGATGCCGAATATCAAGGCACACACACCCTTACTGCTACGTCAGATGCCGGACTTACAATGTTATTCCGAGTTGATGCGGGCACAGCCAGCATTGATGCGAGCAATGTGATCACCTTTGGCGCTGTAGGCGATGTTATCGTCACAGCTTATAATGCGGGTGATGCGACCAATAGTGCAATTGAAGTATCTCAAACAATTACCGTGGCGAAAGCAGTGGCCACGGTCACTTTGAGTGATTTGAACCATATATTTGATGGAAATCCACATGGCGCAACAGTCACGACTGTTCCGGCAGGATTAAGCACTACAGTAACTTATGATGGGTTGGCGGCAATACCATCTGCACTTGGAAGTTATAGCGTGTTGGCGACGATTGCAGATGCCAATTATATGGGAAGTCAAACTGGCCAGCTGGAGATTACTGATTTAATGGCTCAGACAATTGATTTTGGAGCCATTGAAGACCAGATATTTGAAGAGGGTACTTTGATGTTAGCAGCATCTGCTTCTTCAGGTTTGGATGTAATTTTTGAGGTTTTGAGTGGCCCGGCAAATATCACAGGAAATACGCTTACTTTCACTGATTTAGGAACCGTTACCGTTGAAGCTACTCAGCCAGGAGATAACAGCTATCTTCCAGCCGATCCGGTTCAGCAGACCTTTGAAGTCGTGACCATCACGGGACTCGATGAACAGATGGAAATAAAGCTTACTGCTTATCCTAATCCTGTTGTGGACAGACTTCGATTAACAAGCAGCCAACTTATTATTGAACAAATATTGTTGTTTGGTATGGATGGCCGCTTGGTTCGGGAGTACAGTCAATATAATACCTCTTTGGATTTTAGTAGCATTTTACCAGGATCTTATATCCTAAGAATTGCTACGAACGATCATGTGTATAATCGTAAAATTTTGAAAAAATAGAGTATAGAAAAGTCCGGCAAAATCAATGACGATCTGTCGGACTTTTAATTCCTTAATTATATATAAGATGATAAAATATTTGTATACTAGTTTTGTTGTGACTGCACTGATTTCTCTTTTGGTTCTTTCAGGCTGTCCGGGACCGGATCCCACACCAGATCCTGACCCAGGCCCGGATCCAAAAGATGCCCAGTTATCAGCCTTAAAAAACGGTGGAAGTTCATGGGTGCTTTCCAGTGGAGGAGTTGTTAAAGATGGGTTTGATGTGTCAAATCAATTTACTGGATTTAAGCTTAATATAGGAGAATATACCTATAGCATACAAAATAGCCTGGAAACTGCCTGGCCGGATTCCGGAAGCTGGGGATTTAATAATGACAATATCAATTCCATCAAAAGGGATGATGGGGTAGTATTAAGTGTAATTCTAGGCGGAGGCAATTTAACGTTATCATTTACTGCTGCCGGAAGCACGGGAGGTCGAATAGAGGGTCTTTCAGGTGATTATGTTTTTAATTTAGTGAGTGAATAATAACAGTAAGTTTGACGATTTAATAAAAAATCTCAGCGGAACTCTTTTCAATAAAGTTCCGCTGAGATTTTTAGTTTTGAATGTAATTTTTGAATAAATATTTCAGTGACTACGATCGTACTCCTCAATCTTTTTCAAAATTCTGGGTTCCGCATCATCATACATTTCCCGGATAAAGGCATTATTAAATTCCATGGTGCGCTCCTCCAGCGTCATGGAATCAATACGGTCAAAAAGCATGGTTTTGGCCTTTTCAATGTCACGGCCATAAATGTGAAATGAATCGGCCTGCCAGTTGAGGCGTCCCATGTGGATGTCCTTGCCCATACGTTTGCCTACTTCGTTGGCGATTACTTCCCGGTTAAATTGAACAAAGCCAAACATGTTCATGAAATTTGCGCCCCAGGCATCGTTGCTGCGAAATCGGATGTTGCAATTGAGCCACAATGAGCCATCTTCATCTTCCATGATCCGGTACCACAACGACTGAAGACAAGGCGGATCATACACCGCAAGATCTACATTGGGCATCCAGGTAATCATCTGTGCCTGGCGTGTAAAAGGCTGTCTGACCAGCTTGGCGATTACTCCCTCAACCTGATCAATAGTGAATCCAACAATATGACTATCTCCCGCTTCATTTTTCTCCTGCCACGAGCCGTACTTTGCCAGGCGCCCATGATAGGTATATTCCCAACGGGTGTCTTTGGGATCATTCATATTTTTTACCCAATGATCTTTAAATCCTTTTAGCTCCAGCGTATATTCTTTCAGCTCATCAATGCCACCTGGGAATGCCTGGTGGATCATCGGGTCTGTTTCAGGTTCGAGGATGGTAATGTTCATGGTAGCATCAATGCTCAAGGGATCACCGGGTTTGTCATATTGGGTTTTAAATCGTGTGCCCTGGTCATAAAGGGCTACCAAAGCTGCTTCATACGCTTCGGCCAGGGTCTTTTCTGCGATGCAAATTACAGGGATGTTTTTCATGATCTTAAAAATAACTGGTGAATAAAAAAGGCATGGGCAAAATACGATGTTTTTGAATTATGGAAAGGCATTTATTATCCATTTTCTATTTATCCATCAGACTTATTACAATAAATGGATGTCAAGAATAAGAAGAAACTACAGTGAATATTTGTGTTTATGTGCTATAAGTGCTTTTTTTCAATCAGATGCTCTGTAAATTTATTATTTTTAAAAATTCATATTTAGTACCTGAACGGATACTGTCGAATTTTATAAAATGTATTAATGTGGATGTTTTCCTGTCCGGCAGACGGGAGAATTTACTTATTTGCAATGCATGGCAGTAGAGGAGGCGATCATTGTCTGGTCTGGAAAATATAACAATAAATGCCATAGAGTTTAATGGTGAGGCAATAGAAGAAATAATTACAGAAAAGAGAAAGTAATACCTGATCAAATTATTTATAATATGAATTTCAATTCAAAGCTTTTAATGCTTTTGTTTGCTGCGTTATTATTTTGTCAACCCTTGATGGCACAAAATAATTTGCCGGAAAAAGGCCTTTGTGCCCATCGTGGAGCAATGGATACACACCCGGAAAATACCATAGCCGC
This sequence comes from Cyclobacteriaceae bacterium, assembly GCA_030589835.1. The sequence continues at coordinate 2,135 of JAUUZS010000350.1, read as the reverse complement.
ATTTGAAGAAGCCATCCGGCTCAAAGCGCAAATGATAGAATTTGATGTGCGTATGACAAAGGATAAGCAGCTAGTGATCCTTCATGATGAAACGGTTGACAGAACCACAAATGGAGTTGGGAGAATAGAGGATCTTAGCTTTGATCAGGCAAGGCAGCTTGATGCTGGTGCCTGGAAATCAGCAGATTTTATACATGAAAGCATCCCAACATTAAAGGAAACTTTAGCTATCATGCCCGATAACATCTGGCTCAATGTACACCTCAAAAGAGGCCGAAAACTAGGCAGGAAAGTCGCTAAGGTTATACTGAAGGAGAACCGACAGAACCAGGCCTTTATTGCGTGTGGCACTAAGGCGGCAAAAGGGGTTAAAAAAGTAAGTGCTGAAATACTCATTTGTAATATGGAGCGGCAGGCCGGAACGGCAGACTATGTACATCAAACTATAGAAAATGAGCATCAGTTCATTCAGTTATACAAGGTCCCTGTCAATCCGGAAATTGCGAATTACACAAAATCGCTGAAAGCCAACAAGATAAAAATTAATTATTGCTGTACCGATTCTCCAGAAGACATTGCATCCTTGTTTGAATATGGAGTTGATTTTGTTTTGGTCAATGAGTTGGGCAAAATGATAAATGCGAGGGAATCTCAAGATCCTGGTAAATAGGTCCTGAATTTTTCAAGTTGATGTATTTATGCAATTAATAAAACACAAAAAGTGTTGACGGATATAATTTCAAAAAAGAGTTACATTTATCTCATACATTTTTTCATGATGACAAAACCAACAAAACACAATTCAGAGTTGCCCCTTTTAGGCGAAACTATCTTACAAGGTATGCCAGAACTCGCCTATGTTTTTGATAAAGAAGGTAGGATGATCATGTGGAACAAAAATATAGAGTTGATCCTTGGTTATTCTGAGCATGAATTGCATCATAAATATGTTTCAGAGTTTATAAATGAAGCCGATAGGGAAAAGACACTTGAACTGTTTTATAAAATATTTGCAGAGGGAAAGCCGGAAACGATTGAATATCATTTAGTGACAAAATTTGGAGTAAAATTGCCCTACATCGGATCGGGTAGTCTGGCAGTTGTTGATGGCAAGGAATATCTTATAGGCCAGGCTATTAATATCAGCAAACTAAAGGAAGTAGAAGAAAGTTTGAGGTCACAGATTGATGAAACAAAAAAATTAAGAAATCAGCTGGAGGCTGAAAATATATATTTACGAAAGGAAATTAAAAGTCAGCATGATTTTGAAGATATAATCGGAGAAAGTGAGCCGCTGATGCATACGCTTTACCGTGTCGAACAGGTGGCCTCCATAAATACCACTGTTTTGCTTGAAGGTGAAACGGGAACAGGAAAAGAATTGTTTGCGATGGCTATTCACAGCCGAAGCCCAAGGCGCAACAAGCCATTTGTCAAGGTCAATTGTGCAGCCTTACCAGCCAGTTTAATTGAAAGCGAATTGTTTGGACATGAGAAAGGCGCCTTTACCGGAGCAATACAAAAACAGATAGGAAGATTTGAACTCGCTCACCATGGCACCATTTTTCTTGACGAAGTAGGAGAGATTCCCATCGAACTCCAATCCAAACTTTTGCGGGTATTGCAGGAAGGGAAATTTGAAAGAGTGGGTAATTCAAAAACAATAAAAGTGGATGTCAGGATCATTGCAGCTACCAACCGAAATCTTGAAAAGCAAATCAAGAAAAAATTATTCAGGAAAGATTTGTACTATCGCCTCAACGTCTATCCGATTACCATAGCACCTTTGCGAGATCGGATTTCTGATATTACATTGTTGGCAGAGCATTTTGTAAAACGGTTTAATCAGAAACTGGGTAAAGACATCAAAATAATATCAAAGAAAACAGTACAACAGTTGCAAAACTATACCTGGCCAGGTAACATACGCGAACTCGAAAATATTATTGAAAGGGCAATTATCATTTCTTCCGGTTCATCTTTAGTTGTTGAACAACTTCAAAAACTTGGTTTTGAAGAAAAAGGAAAACTACTGTCTTTAATTGAATACGAACGGCAATATATTGTCAAAGTCCTTAATAAAACGTATTGGCGAGTCGATGGCCAGGAAGGCGCCGCTCGAATACTGGATATGC
>JAUUZS010000253.1 GCA_030589835.1 Cyclobacteriaceae bacterium | reverse complement strand
GAAGTCAGAATGTTTATTATCTTTGCTCCCACAGGGTTTTCAGAGTTTTTCATATGCTGCTTCAATTTTTCTTGCATTATCTCGATAGTACTGTACAAAATTTTATTGTCTATAAAAAACTCTGAAAATTTTGATGCGAATGAATTATTAGAGATCCCCTATATCCATTATTCGCTTGCAAGCTAGTTAATTTTCTTATTAAACAACAATTAATTAATAGAAAAGTACAATATATTAGGGTGATTTTTACTTTCCAATCTCGTTTTTCATTTTTCCTGATCTGAGTCCAGAAGTTGGTAGCATCATAATCCTGTATGTTAGTGCGGATGGAAAACCGGCAAAACCTAGCCATTATCCCTTGCTAAGGTGTCCTTACGATTTGTATTAACCCAGGAGAGAAATCTATTGTCCTTTCCATCGATCGCAAATTGTGATGCAATTTTTCCCGTATTCCGAATATCTTCTTTTGTTAAACAAGATATATAACTATTTTTGTGCCTCAAAACGCTTAATTAGAAAAATGCATGTAGTGGGTTCTCTTTTACATTTCCTCGCCAACCCTGCCTCGCCGGCAGGCGGGCGGACAGGCGGGCCTGCCTACCGAACAGGCAGGGATCATCACCATCGATGTTCCTGACCGGAACTGTGGATTTTCATTACTTTTTCTCACTACAAAATTATAATTCTCATGAATATGACAAACAACACAATTTTAAGACTTGCAATACAAAGAAAAGGGCGCTTGAGCGAAGATTCCCTAAGCTTGATAAAAGAAAGTGGCATTAAATTCAGTAACGGTTCTGGAAAGCTAAAATCAAAGGCACGCAATTTCCCCATCGAATTTCTTTTCTTACGTGATGACGATATTCCGGATTATGTAGCCGATGGAGTCGCTGACATTGGAATCGTAGGCGAAAATGTGGCTTTAGAAAAAGGGAAAAATATAGATGTGGTAAAAAAACTTGGCTTTTCTAAATGCCGCCTTAGTCTTGCCATTCCGAAAGAAATCACCTATCAGGGCCTTGAATATTTTGAGAATGCTAGCATTGCCACTTCATACCCCAAAATTTTGCAGGATTTCCTATCCAGGAACAAGATTAGTGCTGACATCCATGAAATTTCCGGTTCTGTAGAAATCGCACCGAGCATTGGTTTGGCCACGGCGGTTTGTGATATTGTAAGCTCTGGCAGCACCCTACTGAGCAACGGGCTTAAGGAAGTTGAGGAAATTCTCAATTCTGAGGCCATTATCATAGGAAATCAAAAGATGTCCGATGAAAAAAAATCAATTCTCGACAAATTGTTGTTCCGGATAGAATCTGTTCAGAAAGGAAAAAACAATAAGTATATTTTACTGAATGCGCCAAATGAGAAACTTGAAAAAATTATTGCCCTGCTTCCGGGAATGCGCAGCCCGACAATCGTTCCTTTGGCAGATAGAAATTGGAGTTCTATTCATTCCGTGATCAATGAGGATGAATTTTGGGATGTAATAGAGAAATTGAGGAATGCAGGGGCTGAAGGCATCCTGGTGGTTCCTATTGAAAAAATGATCCTTTAAAATGAGAGTGTTTAAAAATCCGAAGGGAGACGAGCTTGAAGCGGCACTTAAAAGACCGGTCAAGAAGCTCAAAAATATAAAAAAGATCATTAAGCCAATCTTAAAAAATGTTAAGCTAAAAGGTGATCGGGCGCTCATTAAATACAATTTAGAATACGATCATGTTCATTTGACCGATTTGATCGTCAGCCAGGAGGAAATCGAAGCGGGATGCAAACATGTGAGCAAGCAACTGAAAAACGCCATCAATATCGCTAAGAATAATATCGAAAAATTTCATGTACTACAAAAAACGGCCGATCTGGAAGTCGAAACGATGCCCGGCATCGTATGCAAAAGAAAAAGTGTAGCCATAGAAAAAGTAGGATTATATATTCCAGGAGGAACAGCGCCACTTTTCAGCACGGTTTTGATGCTGGCCATACCCGCAAAGTTGGCAGGATGCAAAGAATTGGTACTCTGTACACCTCCAAATAAAAGTGGTAAAGTACACCCTGCAATCCTGTATTGTGCTCAATTGATCGGTATAGACAGGATCGTGAAAGTTGGCGGTGCACAAGCCATTGCCGCCCTCGCCTATGGAACAGAAAGTGTTCCGAAAGTATATAAAATTTTTGGCCCGGGAAATCAGTATGTCACCGCTGCAAAACAAATTGTTGCCGAAAAAGGCATTGCGATTGACCTCCCTGCCGGCCCCTCAGAAGTAGCGGTTTTTGCCGATGAATCTGCCATTCCTGATTTTATTGCTGCCGATCTCTTGTCACAGGCAGAGCATGGTGGGGATAGTCAGGTTTTACTTATTGCCACAAAAGAATCGATAGTCAAAAAAACAATGGCTTCAGTTCAGCAGCATTTGCCCGGCCTCCCAAGAAAAAAAATGGCTGAACAGGCGCTGGAGAATAGCCTGGCAATAATTGTCGATACGGAAGAGGAAGCCATTCATATTCTCAATAAATATGCTGCCGAACACCTCATCTTATCTGTAAAAAATGCTGAAGAAGTAGCAGATAAAATCATAAATGCAGGGTCACTTTTTCTGGGTAATTATTCCCCGGAATCTGTTGGGGATTACGCATCAGGCACAAACCACACCTTACCTACTAACCAAGCTGCATTGGCCTATAGCGGTGTGTCCATGGATAGTTTTGTAAAAAAAATAACCTATCAAAAATTAAGTAAAAAGGGTATAAAAGCCCTTGGGCCCGCAGTAGAAATAATGGCAGAGACCGAAGGGCTTACAGCGCATAAAATGGCGGTTTCCGTAAGGTTGGCACATCTCAAAAATCAACATGGAGATTAAAAAACTTCTCAGGCCACACCTGCTCAATTTAACACCATATTCATCTGCCCGGGATGATTTTAAGGGTAATGCCAAGGTATATCTTGATGCAAATGAAAATGCTTTTGGTTCTACTTCTTCCGATAAATATCGAAGATATCCAGATCCTTACCAGTTGAAGCTAAAAACTAAGATTGGCGTAATTAAAGGCGTACCTGCTGAAAAAATATTCCTGGGCAATGGAAGTGATGAACCCATAGATTTGCTAATACGTGCTTTTTGCAATCCTGGGAAGGACAACATCATCATTACTCCACCAACATATGGCATGTACGAAGTAAGTGCCAATATCAATAATGTAGCAATTACGAGCGTTCCTCTGATGTCAGACTTCTCACTCGATGTAGCACAGGTGATTGAGGCCATAACGCCCGTAACAAAATTCATTTTTCTGTGCTCCCCAAATAATCCTACGGGCAACAGTATCGACAAAAAAGATGTGCTAAATATCTTAGACAGCTTCCATGGATTGGTGATCCTTGACGAGGCATATATTGATTTTTCGTCCCGGGACAGCCTTATTGCGGAAGTGGAAAATTATCCGAATTTGGTCATACTCCAAACCTTTAGTAAGGCCTGGGGGTTGGCATCCTTAAGATTGGGAATGGCGTTCGCCAACCCTGAAATAATAGAAATCCTGAATATGATTAAGCCTCCCTACAACATCAACGGAGCGACACAGGATTTGGCATTGAATGCGTTGGAAAATGAAGCTCTGATGAAGGAGATGGCGCGTGAAATTTTAAATCAGAAAAAATATCTGGAATCCATGCTAAAAGGAATTCCATCAGTACGGAAAATATATCCCAGCGACGCCAATTTTATACTTGTAAAAGTCGATGGGGCACATGCAAAATATCTCGAATTAATCGATAAACATGTAATCGTCAGAGACCGCTCGCAGGTAGCGCTTTGCGAAGATTGCCTAAGGATTACCGTAGGAACCCATGCCGAAAATAAAACATTGATAGATCAACTAAACAGGCTGTGCCTGTAATGGCATTGGAGCACCAAAAGGCAAGAAAATGACCGGCAAAAAACTAGGCTTCTACAAAACACCAAAAGATGAAAAAGATACTATTTATAGATCGTGATGGCACCATCATCCATGAACCTTCAGATGACTTTCAGATAGATTCTCTGGAGAAATTGGAATTTCTTCCGGGAGCTATCTCTAACCTCAGGAAGATCAAAGAAGAGCTAAACTATCTTTTTGTGATGGTTTCTAACCAGGATGGACTGGGCACAGCCTCATACCCGGAAGAAACATTTTGGCCCGCCCAAAACAAAATGCTCCTTACGCTAAAAGGCGAAAATATTGTTTTTGACGATATCCTGATCGACCGGTCTTTTGAACACGAAAACCTGCCGACAAGAAAACCAAGAACAGGATTACTATCAAATTATATGGAAGGCACATACGACCTGGAAAATTCCTACGTAATTGGCGATAGGCCTACCGATATTCAGCTTGCCAAAAACCTGGGTTCCAAAGCAATATTTATATCTGATCTACCAAACGATACTGCCGACTTATCTACGACCAGTTGGGACGATATCTACAATTTTTTGCGATTGCCAGACCGAATAGGTAAGGTGAAGCGAAAAACCAATGAAACGGAAATAGATATCGAACTGAACCTGGATGGAACCGGACATACTGACATCAGTACCAGTCTGGGGTTTTTCGATCACATGCTTGATCAAATCGGAAAACATGCTGGAATAGATCTGAAAATCCATGTTCTGGGAGACCTGCACGTCGATGAACATCACACCGTGGAAGATACCGCTATTGCCCTTGGGGAGGCCTTTTTAATAGCGCTTGGGGATAAAAAGGGAATTAACCGCTATGGGTTTTTATTGCCTATGGACGATTCACTTGCGCAGGTGGCACTGGATTTTGGAGGGCGGCCATGGCTGGTTTGGGAAGCAGATTTTAAGCGCGAAAAAGTTGGTGATATGCCCACAGAGATGTTCTATCATTTTTTCAAGTCCTTTGCCGATGCCTCGAAATGCAATCTTAATATAAAGGTAGAAGGAGATAATGAACACCATAAAATAGAAGGGATTTTCAAGGCTTTTGCAAAAAGCATAAAATTGGCCATAACACGGAATGAAAATGAGCTGAATAAGTTACCTAGTACCAAAGGGCTATTATAACCCGGTTTGTATCCTGCGCACTTCAATTGTACACTCCGCTAAAAAGTATCCCTGAAATAATTAGGGGCAGTCGAAGGACGCAGAAAGACGGGTATAAAGGGGGCTGGATTTGAAGAAGATTAGTCTTGCTAAATAATTGATTCAAGATTCACTTCGGTAGAACCGATTGAACTTCCATCCTAATTTGGCGACCTGTCAATATACTTCCAATTTTCTATCAATCTGTGGGCTGAGTGCCAGGGCAATTCGGGGCTTTTGTGGTTTTGTTACCTCTCGAATGGGCAGATAATTGAAATATTTAATAATTATACCACACCATCAAAAGTTAAATATTATTTTTGCACGATGTCAGAGCAAATATTAATTATTGATTTCGGATCTCAATATACTCAACTTATTGCCAGGAGAGTCCGGGAACTAAACGTGTATTGTGAGATCCACCCTTACAACCATCTGCCGAAAAAGACCGATAATATAAAAGGAGTCATTCTTTCCGGCAGTCCATGTTCGGTAAGAGATGATGACGCACCGGATATCAACCTTGAGGATTACCGTGGGAAAGTGCCCGTACTGGGTGTCTGTTATGGTGCCCAATTGTTGGTGCATCAAAACAATGGTGTAATCCTTCCTTCAAAAATCCGGGAATATGGCAGGGCCAGGCTACAGAAGATGGATCAGCATTATGATTTATTGAAGGAAATGACACTTGGAAAGCAGGTATGGATGTCACATGGGGATACCATTTCTGAGATGCCCCCACATTTCATAAATATTGCAGGCACTGAAGATGTAGAAAATGCTGCATTCAAGCTCAAAAATGAAGATACCTACGGCATCCAGTTTCATCCTGAGGTCACCCATACGGAAGAAGGGAAAATATTACTCAGAAATTTTGTCGTGCACATTTGTAACTGTAGCCAAGACTGGACGCCTGACATATTCGTAGAAAGCACTGTAGCAAATCTGAAAGAAACCCTTGGAAACGACAAAGTTGTTTTGGGTCTGTCTGGTGGAGTAGATTCATCCGTGGCAGCTATGCTCATTCATCGGGCCATAAAAGGGAATCTCTATTGTGTATTTGTTGACAATGGGCTTTTGAGGAAAAATGAATTTGAAGAAGTCCTGCACTCTTACAAAGACTTGGGGTTGAATGTCAAGGGTGTTAATTCAAAAGATAAATTTTATGATGCATTAGCAGGCTTAAGCGATCCCGAGGATAAACGAAAAGCGATAGGAAAAACGTTCATTGAGATATTCGATGAAGAAGCGCATAAAATCAAAGATGTAAAATGGCTGGCCCAAGGCACCATCTATCCCGATGTGATCGAATCAGTCTCTGTAAAAGGGCCTTCAGCAACAATCAAGTCACACCACAATGTTGGTGGATTGCCAGAAAAAATGAATCTTAAAATCGTCGAACCATTAAATACTTTATTTAAAGATGAGGTACGAAGAGTTGG
>JAUUZS010000256.1 GCA_030589835.1 Cyclobacteriaceae bacterium | reverse complement strand
CCTTGCCACGATCCATGATTTCGCCATATTAAGGGATCAGACATTTCTGAAAGTTGGCAAGTGGCGAAAGTTCTTTTACAAGATACTTGCCCTCAACTACCAGGATACACCGGAACAGAAAAAATTGATTCATCGCGGATTGACGATTATGTCCATTATCATCATACCATTGGCCGTTTTGGTTCACTCGGTTTTGTCCTGGATATTTGGAATGACGCTGAGACCAGGGTGGCACAGCACCATATTTGCCCCATACTTTGTAGTTGCGGCTGTTTTTTCCGGTACCGGTGTAATGATTGTGGCATTGTGGGTTTACCGCAAAATGTATCATCTGGAAAAATATATTACCAATAAACATTTTAATTATTTAGGCACCATTTTATTGGTGCTGGGCGCACTATATGGATATTTTACCTTTGCAGAATACCTGACAGGTTGGTATGGATCTGAAAAATGGGAGTTGGAATTAATCCATAAAATATTTGATTTGAACGAGTTTGGAATCATGTTTATTTTCGCCGCTATTATTGGAGTGATATTGCCGATAGTGATCATTGCCATTCCGAAGCTCCGATCGATTAATAGCATAACATTTGCTTCTGTCATTGTTGTGCTTGCCATGTGGGTAAAGCGATATATCATTATCATTCCTACCCTTGAAACTCCCCTTCTACCTGTGCAGGATACGCGAATGGATTATGTGCATTATTCCATTACCTGGGTAGAATGGCTGTTGACATTGGCAGGGTTGGCAGCATTTTGCCTATTCTTTTATCTCTTTTCGAAGTTTATACCTATCGTTCCCGTATCGGAGACAATATTGGTTGAGGAAGAGGAAGATGGCAAGTGATGATCAATGTAAACCTTAGATAATATTTTGTGAAAAATCTAAATTCAAACTTATGATTTATAGTTATAATAAATATATACGGAAGGTAATCTTTAGTCTTGCACTAACGGTTTTGTATTTCATGCATACGATAACTTTCGCACAGGATAAAGTCGAAAAACATCGTACATATATCAATATGGAATTCACCCAATCCGATGACCATAATAAGCTGGCGGCTACGCTGACAGCACGAATAAAAGGTGAACGAGGAAGGAAAAAAATAGCAGATAGTGAAATTGAATTTTATAACGTTTCAGATACTTCTGAGAACTTTTTAGGTAAAGCCATGACGACAGCGGATGGTGTTGCCACACTTGAGCTAAGTAAAGACCGAAATATCTTGGCGAATTCTGAAGGAGAATTTATTTATCGAGCCATATTCAGTGGTAATGAAAAGTATAATGACATTTCTAAGGATATAGGTATCAAAGCCGTAAATATGAAAATTTCATTCATTGAAATTGATTCGGTAAAAACGATCGTCGTCTCTGCACATCAAGTCGATGCAGGTGGTGAGGAAATCGCGGTTGATGAAGACGTCTTCTTTTATGTGCCCCGTCAGTTTAGTCTGCTAAATATTGGCGAAGTAGAACTTGAAAACGGTGAAGGCTCCCTGGAGTTCCCGATAACCTTACCTGGAGACTCGATTGGCAACCTTACCATTATAGCAAAAATTGAAGAAAGCAGGGATTATGGAAATGTAGAAACCATAGACCATAAAGATTGGGGGAAACCAAGGCCCCCAGTAATTATTGAGGAAAGACGGGGGCTAGGTGATACCGATGCTCCATTATGGATGGTTTACACCCTTATCGTTTTGCTTTCTGCCGTATGGTTTCATTATGCATACATTATGTATTTGTTCCTCGCAATTAAGCGGAAAGGTTAACGCACGTTCTTGGTTAGCTGGATAAAATTTTATGTCTATGCAGGAAAAGATTTGAACCTTTCTATCTCATTTCAAACTAAAATATATTAAAAAAAAAGGCTCTTTGCAGAGCCTTTTTTTTAGTTAAGAGCTTTTCCAGATTAACCATATTGCCGATCGGCATATTTCTGGAAACCTAATACAAATACCGGTGGCATTCTGTACATAAATCTTCTTCCCATCCATCTTCAAGTTCCTTGGGATGTACAAAATCAAGTGCGTCTGCCACTGATGTAAATTGCTCTTCGCCAGGTTTACCTTGAAGAACTATCGTATGACAAATGTTACAATCTTTCGATATCACTTTGCCATCCTCGCTTTTATGATTGTCGTCATGGCACCTGAAGCATCCATTATATGTTTTATGACCGATATGACTATCATATTCATCCCAACTCACCATCATTTCAGGGAAAATATTTTGTGAGAACTCATAAATCATTCCTTCAATTGCTTTATCGATGTCCGCCTCCCTTGTTTCCAGGATTTCAGGCATTTTCTCAGCATAATACTCCTTTGTATATGTTTTGATCGTATGAATTGCTGTGTCCTTTGTGTCATATGGGTCGATAAACAAATCCATGGCTATTTTCTTAATAAACGGAAGATCATGAGGGATCCTGCCGGAAATGAGACCATGATCAATAAATTCCTGGGGTGTGAAATAATGATGTGAAGGCCTGTTATGACAATCCATGCAGTCCATGCTCCGCTCTACTGCTGCGGCCATTTTCTTTTCACTAAGGGCATTTTCTTCATCTTCATATATCGTGACTTCACCTGTTTCAAGGTTTGTGTATTTGACCCATGGAATATCTTTTCTATTATCCCTTTTTGGAATGTAATCTATTTTTACATTTGGATTGATATGCCAGTGAATTCCTTCGGAAAGCCCCAACGCGCTCTGTTCCGGGCCTATCTTCATTTGAAGGGTTATGTTCCATTGAGAATTTAGGCTATCTGTGAGAAAATGCTTTGTTTGACGTAAATTTCTTGAGTAAAATTTTTCCGGCCAATGACATTCTTCACATGTTTCACGTGCGGGCCTTAGGTCATGGATTGGTGTACCGATTGGTCGATCAAAATCATCCGTTAATACTGCGTAAACCTGCCTTAACCCAGATAATTTAGACCTCATATACCAGTCCGCACCGGTACCCACATGACATGCCACACATGCAACTCTGGCATGAGGGGAATTTTGATATGCCACGTATTCGGGTTCCATTACATCATGGCACAAGGTGCCGCAAAATTCAACAGATTCTGTATAATGAAAAGCTTCATAACTGCCGATAGAAGAAAGAATAAACAGAATGATGGTTCCTATACTAAAAATAAGAATGGCATTTCTGTACCTGGGAACGTTTAAGTCAATAATTGGCCAGCCCTTTTTGATGTATTCAAGCTCTCGTTTTTTCCTTCTTTTTACTTCGATCATCATACCAATGGGTATAACTACCAGGCCAACAATTAAAAATCCCGGAAGAATGATAAAAATAAAGAGGCCTAAATAAGAACTGGTATCTTCATAAAGAAAGCCTACTATGCTAAACAAGATGATCATGAACAAACTCATGCCTGCTATGATTGTTCCGACGAACGATACGGAGTTGTAATACGACTTTGGGAGCTTCATACTAATTGGGATAAATGGTTTTAAAAAATACTATTTTACACATAATCTTGACATCAAAAACATCATATGTGATGGTTGTCACAAAGATCAATTATAATAAATGTAATAACCATGATTTAGATCATGAATCAAGGAGATTTTTATAATGGATTTGTCTTTAGTACAGATCTGAGCAAATATTAGATGGATAAGACATAATTGTTTGGGTCACATTAAGCCGAATAATGTGGTAACTAATTATTGATTCCTTTACGCACCGAAATAAAAGCCTGCCTCGCCGGACAGTCAGAAATTGATTTAGCTGTAACAAAAACATTGTTCCTAGTTATTAAGGATATATTCAAAATGTAATACTATTCTATATTGCTGACAATCAATTCCTTGCGCTCGCAATCTTAAACTTTACATATATAATTGGGATTGATAAACTTTGTCCTTAACAATTGATTTGACGGGCAGCCATCACACTTGAGTTTTTTTACTAACGCTATGAATACCTATTTGTTAAGTTTTACATTTGGCTTGAGAATTTCCTTGTTATTTATTTTTATGAATTCGCTTCGTGTAATATAATGAAACCCCCATAGAAATTACAGCAAAGACTAAAAATGCAATAACGCGAAAACCAATTTCCATTTGTCCCAAATCGATGAAGAATAAATGCCCTCCTGTTACTACAATGGTAAGTATGGACATCCAGCGATATTTTATTTTCCCAAGGACAATGCTCAAAACAAAAAATACAATAGCTGCTGCCGTCCATGCCAAGGTCACGTATTGACTTGGTAAAGCTTGATTTAAACTAAACAAGACCATAAAGAAAACTACAAAAAGATATATATTTCTGAATACTTCAGTCTCCAATGTCAAGCGCTCTTTCTTCCAGCTTAGGATTCTGGCGGTTGCAAATGCGGTAAAGGCAAAGGCAAAGTTTATCACATCAACAGATCCGGAGGTGATCAGATAAACGAGTAATATCGAAACAAACAAAAATGAATTGGCTACAACTATGATTTGAGATCTGAACCACAAAGCCATCGACACAACCAGAAGGCTTTGTAGTACCAGGATAAAATAGGCATCTGGTAATCCTGAGAAACCATAAACAGCAGCACTAAATGCCATAAAACCAAAACATGCATAAGTGGCGGGTGCGAAATTCCGACTTAATTTCAATTTTAAGATCACGGCGAAGATCAAACAGAAACTGGCTATGGCGGTGAATATTAAGGCATAATTTTCAGCATAAAACGGTACAATATTTAGAAATATTAAACAAGAAAAAAACAAGGCATTCCATATAGAAGTGGAGATCAGCACAGCGTTTGATTCACACTTTTCCCTGGAGATAAAAATAGAAAGCGCGTAAATAATCCCATAAGCGAGCAAGAACAATATATTATATTGGGGTGACTCGACTATTTTCATTTCATTGCCCAACACAGGATTGTTGAGCAGCCATAATAAATGCGTCAGATACACCATGAATAATGAGCTGATGAGCAATCTCCACCACAATTTCTGATAAAATAATATGAGCGCACTTATGGCTGTCACTACCAGAATCAAAAATGTAATGTAGGTGGAATCGCTAATTATGGCCGTAATGATGCAAAGCGAAATAACTATTGTCCCAAGCAGCTCTGATTTTTTTTTGATAGCATGATATGCCTGAGCCCCAATTAGAATAAAAAGCAATAAAAGATTTATTGCCTTTGAAGAGATCAAGGGATGTTCGGTAAAAAAATGCAACCTTAGGGTGATGTAATAAAGGAGCAACATGCTACAGATATTCAATACATGAACGAGAATAGGAAAAGAATGCCGGGCAAAATAAGAAAAGGCAATCATCAGTAAAGTAGCTGAATAGGCTATGACCTTTGATGAGATTAAATGACCTAAACTGTTTGTATACCCCATCAGAAAAATTATCCCAAATAAGAATACAATACTGCCTAGCCACGCCAAGCCATATTCAACAATTTTAGATTCAGTATTTTCTGTAGAATGTACTTCTTCGGGTATTTCACTGGGTTTGTTTTCCCCGTCCTGGTTTACCCATTCTATTCTTAGCATCGATTCAATGCCGCTAAGTCGCTTTTCGATAGTCTGGATTTTTTCAATAACTAGATCATACTTATCACGATTTTCAATTTCATGTTTGGGCATAATAGATCTCCTTTCAATTTTGCAAAACTGTTTGTCGGATTAATACAAATTACATATTAATCAGTATACTACTTGAAAAAACGGAGTTGATGATTGATGAAAATAATTAATAATTTACCAGAAATATATGGGAATATGAAATCATCTTGGAAAGAATATTTCACAACCTTTGCGCATTGCGAAATCTAAAATAAAAATGGAGGAGTTAGCGCATAAAAAAAGGGAGATCTTTGTCTCCCTTTTTCTTAAAAGTTAATGATAAAACTATTCAGCTAATGAACGCATGAAATTGATAACCATCCATCGGTCTTCTTCATCTCTTATTTTCTTTTCGAAGTTTGGCATTTCATCCCGACCAATAATACTTTTGTAAAACAATTCGCCATCGGTTTGTGCCTGAACTTCCTCGGAGGTTAAGTCCCGCATTTCAGTATCAAGCTCCTTGGCTTTGCTACCGTCACCATAGCCTTCTTTTCCATGACAAGATCTGCAATGTTGTTTATACAAATCTTCGCCAATTCCATCTTCATCTTCACCGGCAAATTCATTTTCCATGTTTTTATATTTTGCAGGGACTTCCCAATCTTCCTGGGGAACCGTAAATGCTACCAATGCAAACGCAAATACCGCAATCACACCAAAAGCTAAAGCTGAATTCAATCTTGTTTTCATTATTTCAAATATTTAAAGTGTAAAAAATTTATTCTAATAATTATTTTATAACCAAATATTATACCAAATGTAATGCTAAATGGATTCCCCAGCTTTTTTAAGCTTTATTAATTTACTAATAGATAGGAAAAAATGATACCATGCACCTAGTAAAATTATAAAAACTGAAGCAATCATCCAAAGTGGCGCTTCGTCAGT